>NZ_JBHTLK010000024.1:0-46336 GCF_042678885.1 Saccharothrix hoggarensis | reverse complement strand
GTCCCAGCACCGGGCCACCACCGCCGCGGCCTGGTCCCGTGCCCGGTCGGCGAACCGGGACACCGCGTCCGCCAAGCCGGAACCGGCCGTCGTCGCGCGGTGTCGCACCGCCTCCCCCGTGCGTCGGTCGCGCAGCGGGCGGGCCGGGTTGCCGGCGGCGATCGTCCACGGCGGCAGGTCCCTGGTGACGACGGCGCCCGCGCCGATGACGCAGTGGTCTCCGACCGTGACGCCGTCGAGGACGACGACGTTCGAGCCGATCCACACGTCGTCGCCGATCGTGATGCCCTTGCTCGTGTCGGGTTGCCGGTAGACGGGCGCGTGCGGCGCGAACCCGTGGTTGAACCCGAGGAGCGACGTGTGCGCCCCGATGCGCACGCCGTCGCCGAGCGCGACCCGGCCCCGGACGGTGGCGTAGGGGTTCACCGTGCAGTCGGAGCCGGTGGTCACGTCCCCCGTCACGTAGGCGTGGCCGGCGATGTAGGAGTCCCCGCCGAGCCGCAGGGCGTCGGTGAAGACGGCCGCCGCGGCGGAGACGAAGCAGTGCGGCCCGATGGTGGCGCCGTCGTCGGTCAGGCGTTGTTGGCGCGCGGCCTGCGCGGCGCGCTGCTCCGCCGAGGCGCGGCGCTCGAAGTCCCAGGGGCAGTAGTCGAAATAGGCGTCTTCGAGAGCGGATGCCGCGTCCATGACCTCGAGGCTAGTGAGCCGACGAGGCCGAGGAAAGCGCTTACCTCCGCACGCGGGCCGTGGACGACCGGACGATGAGCGAGGTCGCCAGCTCGACCCGGTCGATGATCGCCGGACGGCCCGCGATCAGGTCGGCCAGCATCCAGCCCGCCTGCCGGCCCATCGCGGCGAGCGGCTGGCGGACGGTGCTGAGCGCCGGCGAGGACCGCCAGGCGGCCGGCAGGTCGTCGAAGCCGACGACGCTGAGGTCGCCGGGCACCGACAGGCCGGCCGACCGCGCCGCCTCGATCACGCCGAGCGCCTGCTCGTCGTTCGCGGCGAAGATCGCGGTGGGGCGGTCGGGCAGGCGCAGGAGGTCCCGGGCCTCCCGGTGGCCGCCCTCGCGGGTGAAGTCGGCGTGCCGCACCAGCGCCGGGTCGAACGGGATGCCGGCGCCGTCCAGGGCGACGCGGTAGCCGTCCACGCGGGCGGTGCTGCACAACATGTCGGGCGGGCCGCCGACGACGCCGATGCGGCGGTGGCCGAGCGACAGGAGGTGCTTGGCCGCCGTCATGCCGCCCGCGCGGTTCGTCGCGCCCACGGTCGGGAGGTCGGGCGTGACCGCGTCGACGGGGTCGACCCGCACCACCGGGACGCGTCCGGCGGCGAGCACGCGCCGCTCGGCGGGGCTGATCGGGCACGCCACCAGCAGCACGCCGGCGCGACCGGCCCGGACCAGGTCGCGGGCCCACGTCGGGCCGCGGCCGGCCCCCGGCGACATCACGACGTCCAGCCCGGAGTCCACGACGCCGCCCATGACCTCCATCGCCCACGCGGTGTTCAGGGCGGGGAAGACCAGCTCCACCAGCGGCGCGGGACGGCGCCCGTCGGCGGGCGCGTGATCCGACGGCAGTTCACGCGCCGTTCCCGCGGCACGGCCACCGCGGCACGCGCGGTTGACGACCCTGGAGGCCGTCGTGGGCGACATCCCGGCGGTGGTGGCGCTGCCGGCCAACCTCGATCGACTCACGCTCCGACACTATCGGGAAATTCGCGAAACACAATCGAGCCGGTGAACTGCAACGATTCACCTCTTCTACCACTCGTTGCCCGGTTGGTGTGCGACAAGCTGACCACACTGCGGTCTTGCGTATCGCAAAGATTTCGCAAAACTTTCGGCTGGTCGCGAGCCGGTCGAGCCGGCGTGGGCGCTAGTCATACTTGTCCTGGTTCAGGAAGCGGGCGAACCCCCGCCACGAGTTCGGTCCCATGACACCGTCGATCGGGCCGGTGTAACCCCACCGCGCGGCGAGGCGCTGCGCCGCGGCCCACGTGTTCGGCCCGGGAACGCCGTCGATCGGGCCGGTGTAGCCGTAGTCGCGGAACGCCCGCTGCATCGCCGCGTAGGTGTTCGCGCCCGGCGCGCCGTCGATCGGGCCCGTGTAGCCCCATTCCCGCGCCACCCACGTCTGGTCGCGTTGCCAGAAGAGGGTGCCCGGGATGCCGTCCTGCTCGGTGGTCGTCTTGGGCAGCCCGCCACCCCCGCCGACATAGACCAGCGGGTTGATGCGGGTGCCGCCCGGGTCGATCATGTGCCAGTGCAGGTGCGGTCCGGTGGACGAGCCGGAACCGGGCGCGCCCGCCGCGCCGCCCGACAGCCCGACGACGCCGCCCATGCCGACGCGGGCGCCGTTGGCGAGCAGGAACTGCGACAGGTGCAGGTACTGGGTGCGGTAGCCGTTGTCGTGCCGGATGGTGACGGTGTGGCCGCCGGTGCCGTTGTAGGGGGTGTTGGTGACGACGCCGCCGCCGGCCGCGGGGAGCCGCGTGCCCACGGCCATGCCGAAGTCGATGCCGCCGAGCGAGCCGGCGGCGCGGTGGTCCTCCCACGTCCCGGTGATCCGGTAGCCGCTGAACGGGTTGTAGAACCCCGGGACGGCCTGCGCCGCGCGCGCCGTCCCGACCGTCACGAGCCCCGCCACGACCCCGCCGCGCAGGATGGTTCGCCTGGCTATTCCACCGTTGGTCATAACGCTCCCGGTGTCCGAGTTGGTGACTCCGGACCGTATGCGCCCGGTGACGGTCCGGCGACGGACGTTCGACCGACCGCCATCCGGCGGCACCGGGCACGGCCGCCGGCACGAACCCCCAGGGGCAGCCGTTCCCGGCTGTGCGAACGACGTCCGTCTCCCGCGGCGGCCGGGCGGTCGTCACCCGGCGCGAAGGGCCGCGCGAACGGCCGTTCGGGGTTCGGGCGGTGTCGGCGGGGAACTCCCCCGGTTGACGCGGTGCACCGTCCTACCAGGAAGTTCCCACCACTCACGACCGGTTGGGAGGAGGATTCGCATGCGGGTTCTCGTCACCGGCGCCCACGGCAAGCTGGGTGCGGCGACCGTCGACCGGCTGTTGCGGGACGGGCACGAGGTGACCGGGGTCGACATCGCTCCCCCGGTGCACGACCGGTCCCGCGACGCCGCCTACTTCCAGGCCGACCTCGCGGACGCGGGCCAGGTCGCCGCGCTCGTGCCGGGCCACGACGCCGTCGTCCACGCCGCCGCCATCCCCAGCCCCGAGCACCACCCGTCCCAGGTGATCTTCCAGAACAACGTCATGTCGACGTACCACCTGGTCGAGGCCGCCGAGCGGGCCGGGGTGCGGCGGTTCGTGTTCATCTCCAGCGAGACCGTGCCCGGCTTCTCCTTCCCCCGGCGCCACTTCCACGCGGACTACGCGCCGATCGACGAGGAGCACCCCGTCCGGCCGCAGGACCCGTACGCGCTGTCCAAGCGGGTCGGCGAGGAGCTGATGGACGCCGCCGCCGCGCGGAGCGACCTGACCGGCGTCTCGATCCGGCCGACGTGGATCCAGTGGGAGGGCAACGTCGAGCGCAACATCGGCCCGGTGGTGCGCGCCCGCGGTTCCGACACCAGCGCGTCGTTCTGGTCGTACGTGCTGGTCTACGACGTGGCGGACCTCATCGCGGTGGCGACGGCGGCCGACACCCCCGGTCACGAGGTGGTCTACGCGGCGGCGGCGGACAACGCGGCCGGCCTGTCGCTGCACGAGCTGGTGCGCCGCCACTTCGGCGACGAGGTCGAGCTGCGGCCCGTGCCGCGCGAGGACGCGTCCGGCATCTCGTGCGCGAAGGCGGCCCACCTGTTCGGCTGGAAGCCCGCGCGGTGCTGGCGGGACCTGCTCGACGACGACGGCCGGCTCCGGCCGGAGACGCAGCTCGCGCTGGACACCGAGGAGACCGGCGTGCACCGCGGGTTGCGCTCGATCGGGTGACGGGTCGACAGGTCACCGGCCGGCGCCGGGACCGTGCAGCACGGCGGCGCGCGTGATGTCGCTCGGCGACACGATGCCGACGAGCCGGCCGCCGTCGACCACGAGCGCCCGGCCGTCGGCGCGTCCGTCCAGGTCGGACAGGAGGTCGGGCAGGGGTTCGTCCGGTCCGGACACGGTGACGTCGGCGGGCGGGCAGGCGACGTCCCGCAGCGCGGTGACGTCCCGCCGGTCCACGGGCACGTCCTTCAGCCGGTCCAGCGTGATCAGCCCTTGGAGCCTGCCGACCTCGTCCACCAGCGGGAACGCGGAGTGGCCGCGGGCGGGCGCGAGGTCGCGCAGGAACGGGCCGACGGCTTGCGCGCCGTCCGCGGTGACCGGGTCCGGCGTCATCACGTCCCGCACCCGCAGGTGCGACAGCGCGGCCCCCAGCTCGGCCTGCCACCGTTCCGCGGTCGCCGCGACGGCGATGAACACGCCGACCATCGCGAGCCACAGGCCGTCCGCACGCCCCGTGACCAGCGCCAACCCGCCCAGGACCACGAGCCCGACCCCGAACCCGCGTCCGACGTCCGCGCTGACGACCGTCGCGCGGTGGCGGTCGCCCCAGCGTCGCCACAGCGCCGCCCGGAGGATGCGCCCGCCGTCGAGCGGGGCGGCCGGGAGGAGGTTGAACACGGCGAGCACGACGTTGGCCAGCGTGAGGTAGGCGAGCACGCCGGTCGCGAGGGCGTCGGTTCCCGCCGCTTCCGCGAGCGTGGCGGCGAGGCCGAACACGGCCGCGGCGAGGACGCTGGTGGCCGGGCCGACGGCGGCGACCCGGAAGTCCTCGCCGGGGGTGCGGGCGTCACCGCGCAACGACGCCAGGCCGCCGAGCATCCACAGCGTGATGCCCTCTACCCGCCGGCCCTCGCGCCGGGCGACCACGGCGTGCGCGAGCTCGTGGGCCAGCAGCGACGCCAGGAAGCCCACGGCCGCGCCGAGGCCGGCGAGCAGGTAGGCCGCGCCCGACCGGTCGGGGAACGCGACCGGGAAGCGGGCGAACCCGAGGCCGAGGACCAGGACCGCCACGACGGACAGCACGCTCCAGTGCAGCCGGACGCCGATGCCCCACAACCGCGCCAGGTGGATCATCGCTCGTACCGTCCTGTTCGTCGGCGCGCCGGGTCGCGCGGGCTCATCGGGTGGTCGGCGCGGGCTCGGCCTCGCGCACCGCGAACGGGGTGCCCTGCTGGCAGGTGGTGGCCTCGCCGGGCCGGGCCACGCCCTCCACGACGACGTCCGCGCCGGGTCGGACGACCTCCGGGTCGCCGCCGAGCAGGAGGAACTGGCCGCGGTCGGTGGCCAGGACGAGGCAGCCCGGCTCGACGCCCTCCTCCACCCGGCCGCGCAGGGTCACCTCGGGCCGGGTCGGGGGTTCGCCCGGTGCGGGCCGGGTCGACGTGCCGCAGGTCGGCGGCGGCACGTCGTCGCCGCCGACCGCGACCAGGGCGGTGAGCGCCACCTCGCCGGCGCGCTGGAACGTGAAGGTCAGCCGGACCGCCGTGCCGGCGAGGACTTCCCGGGTGAAGCCGACGAGCCGCAGGTGGTAGCCGGTGTCCAGCTCGTTCGCGGCGGGGACCGCGATGGTGTCGACACGCTCGCTCACGCCGTCGCAGTCGGCGTCGGCCCACAGCTCGACCCGCGCGGCGTCGTCGGAGCGCACGCCGGTGAGGACGTCCGGCTCGTCGGAGGGGCCGAGCAGCGTCAGCCGGACCGTCGCGGCGTCGCCGGGGCGCCAGGCGTGGTCCGGCGGGGCCTCGACCACGACGTCGCGCAGCCGCACGTCGCCGACCTGCCCGTTCGCCCCGGTCGTGCCGCGGTCCGGGTCGTGCAGCGGCGGGCCGCAGGACGACACGGCCAGCGACGGCGCGGCGAGGGCGGCGAGGGTTCGCAGCCAGTCCATACCGGGCGGCTACCCCGGGACGACCTGTCCGAACGCCCTCGGCGGGCCGTCAGGCGATCGTGCCGTCGGAGGTCGCGCCCCTGGTCAGGCGGCGGAGCGCGCCCGTGCCGCCGCGGCGGCCTCGGTGACGTCGGCGCGGAGCACGACGAGGCCGTCGATGCCGGTCTCGGTCATCGGGCCGAGCACCGCGCGCTGGTCGGCGGCGACGGCGAACCGGATGTCGCGCAGCTCGGCGCGGTGCCGGGCCTCGATCAGCATCGACAGGCCGACGGAGCCGAAGAACGTGACCCCGGTCAGGTCGAGCACCAGCACCTCGGTGGGCTCGGTGAGGCCCTCGATCACCTCGCCGCGCACCTCGTCGCAGGTCAGCATGTCGATCTCGCCCTCGACGCGGATCACGGTGACACCGTGCCGCCGGACGGTCTCCACCTGGATGTGCGCGGCAACCTCGACCTGTTCGCTCAACGGACCGTGCCTCCTGGCAACTCGTCGGCGGTCGGACACCGGCCGACTCCCGTGACTTCGCGTCGGACCACGGTAACCCGCGCCACGTCGCCGACCTCAACCCCCAGCGAGGTCACTCGATGGGGTGAATAGGACTCCTTGGGCGGTGACGCAGCGGGGTCACACCCGGTATCAGTGATCGGTTCCGATCACGTCGGCGACGAACCGCTCGGCCACGTCGCGCAGTTTGACGTTGTCCCGCTGCGACCGCTCGACCAGCAGCGTGAACGCCTCGTCGGCCGGGATGCGGTGCGCGCCCATGATGATCCCCTTGGCCTGGTCGATCACCGCCCGGGAGTTCAGCGCCTCGCGCAGGTGGACGACGTGCTGGCGGGTCTTCAGGTAGCGGCGGGCGTTGCGCAGCGCCGTCTCGGCCGCCGTGGTGTACAGCTCCAGCAGGGCGGCGTCCAGCTCGCGGAACCCGTGGTCCTGCTCGCCGTAGAGGTTGAGCGAGCCGCGGTACTCGGCGTCGATGAACAGCGGGGCGGACAGGTAGCTCGACACGCCGAGCCTCGCCGCCGCGGCCGCGAACACCGGCCAGCGCTCGTGCGCCTCGGCGACGGCGACGCGCACCACCTTCCCGGTGGTCGCGGCTTCAAGACACGGTCCGGACCCGGCACGGTACTGGGCCTCGTCGACCTCGCCGGCGCGCTCGTCGGTCGTCGCCGCGGTGTGCGGGCCGCCGTCGCGCAGCAGCGTCACGCTGGCGCGGTCCGCGCCCGGGATCGCCTGGACGACCTGGCGGCAGACGCGGTCGAGGATCACTTCCAGGTTTTCTTCCTGCTCCAACAGCTGCGACAGGCTCCCCAACGCGTCCGTGACGTCGTCGAGCCGCCGCACGAGTCTCTCGCTGAGCGAGTCGCCGGCATCGCCCGACGCGCGTTCTCGTTCGCCCAACACACCGGCCTCCTCGTCCTCAACACCGGTCGTGCCCCACGCCGTACGCGGGGTGGGGAATGGATCGGCTCGCCGACCGCGGCCGGCGAGCCTGGTGGGAGTGCTGTGCGTCGGCGGCTCAGACGAGCCTGACCTCCGCCCACACCGTCTTGCGGTCACCCTGGGACCTGTGCCCCCAGTTCACGGCCAGCCGGTTGACCATCACCAGGCCGCGGCCGTCCTCGGGGGTGTCCACCCGGCCGAGGACCGGGAGCGCGCTGGGGCGCCCGTCGTCCACCTCGATCCGGACCACGTCCCGGGCGCGCGACGGGCGCAGCCGGAGCTGACGGGGAGGTCCCGCGTGCCGGTAGGCGTTGCCGACCAGTTGCGCGGCGACCACCTGGACGTCCACGAGCCGCTCCCGACCCGCGTCGGGGAAGGTCCGGGCCACGAGGCCCAGCAGTTCCGCCGGACTCGGCGGGGCGCCGGGCAGGTCGAGGTCGACACCATCCCTGGGTAGATCGACAGCGCTCACGGGTCAGCCCTCCAGTGCCCTGCGTTTTCAAGGCGGAAACACCGGATTGATACCCAACACCCCAATGGATCAAACACGGACGTGGCCCCGCGCCGGGCGTGCCGCGGGGCCGCGCGGCGATCCGTCCACTGTGGACGAGCTACGCCGGTCCGCCCCGGAACCCCGCCACGACCTCGGCGTTCTCGGGGCACTCGGCGTCCGGCCACTCCCAGCGGATTCCGAAGCGGCCGGGACCGAAGTCGAGCACCAGGCCGTGCGTGGTCCGGTCGTCGTCCAACCCCACCGGCCGGACCTTCTCCACGCCGTCGGCGGCGGTGTACAGGGAACAGCGCGCGGGGAGGGCTCCCGGGTCGAACCGGACCTCCATCAGGTACTCCCGCACCGGCGTCCGGCACCGGCGCTCGAAGAACGTGGACGGCGACCCGGCCGACGGGGCGACCACGTCGTGCTCGATGAGGATGGTCTCGTGCTTGGGCACCGAGCGGCCGAAGACCATCTCGGCGGCCAGCAGCCCCGCCTCCACGTCGGCCTTGACGCGGCCGACCTCGCAGTTGCGGACGGCGCGGATGCGCTCGGTGCCGTCGCACGGCAGGTCGAGCTGGTGGACGACGACGAGCCGGTCCACGCCGTCCTCCTCGGCGCGCAGCACCTGGCGGCTCTGCCACGTGTGCAGCGCCCGGTTGGGGCCGACGAGGACGCGGTCGTGCCCGCTGAGCCGGGTCAGCTGGGTGTCCCGGCTGAGGTCGAGGTCGCGCAGCAGCGCCTCCACCCGGTCGGCGTTCGGGAAGAACTCGCTGCCGACGACGGTCCGGTGCGGCCGGGTGGCGCTGCGCCCCCGCGGCTTCGGCGGGTCCAGGAGCCCGGCCAGCTCGCCGGTGGCCAGGCCGACGATGTGCTCCAGGTTGCGCAGGGCGGCCAGGGAGGCGGCGCGCTCCGGCTGGGTGCGGCCCGACTGCCAGTAGCTGAGCGTCGCCGTGCTGACGGGCGTGCCCATGGTGCGCAAACGGTCGCAGAGGCGCTCCAGGCTCATGCCGCGCCGGTCGATGGCGGCCCGGAGTGCCTCGGGGAAGGCGTCCTGTCCGTTCGTCACGCGGGGCACGGTAACTCGGCGTCGTGCGGATGCAAAGGTTCCCCTTACGCGCGAGTAGGCAGCGCCTCGGCCGGGTGGCGAGGCGCTGCCCACGCGCGCGGATCAGCTCGTGGTGAGCGACGTGTCGTCGATCACGAACGAGGTCTGGAGGTTGCCGTCCTCCGCTCCGGTGAACTTGATCGTGACGCTCCTGCCCGCGTACGCCTTGAGGTCGAACGACCGCAGGACGTACCCGGCGCTCTCGTTGACGTTGGAGTACGTCGCCAGCGTCGACAGCACGGTGCCGGCCGAGTCGAGAACCTGCACCCTCAGGGTGTCGTAGACGACGGTCCCGGTCTCCGCCGAGTCGATCCGCAGGTGGAACGACAGGGTGGCGGCCGTCGCCGTGGCCGGGATGGCCACCGCCTGCGACAGGGTGTCGGTGTGGGACTGGCCGTAGCCGTTCAGCCACGCCTTCCACGACCCGGTGCGCGCGGCGTACGTCGCGTCGGTGGTGATCACGCCCGAGCTGGCCGACCAGCCCGTGTTGCCCGACTCGAACCCGGGGTTGGCGAGCAGCTGGCCGCCCGGCGTGGTGCCGCCGCCCAGCGACGCGATGGTCTTCTCGGCGTCCACCAGCCCGGCGCCGCAGCCGCCGGTGCAGGAGCCGGGGACCGGCCGGACGTTCCGCTTCAACGTGGCCTCGACGTCGGCCGGGGACATCGCCTTCTCACCGAGCATGAGCGCCGCCAAGCCCGCCACGTGCGGCGTCGCCATGCTGGTGCCCTGGTAGTGCTGGTAGCTCTCCGAGCCGGGGGTCGTGGTGCCGGTGTTGAGGGTCGACAGCACGCCGTCGGCGGCCGTCGCGGTCTCGCCGCCGGGCGCGGCCACGTCCACGGTGGTGCCGTAGTTGGAGTACGCGGCCCGGTTGCCCTGCCGGTCGAGCGCCGCCACCGTCACGACGTTGGCGCAGTTCGCGGGCTGGAACCGCGAGGCGTCCAGGTTGGAGTTGCCGGCCGCCACGACGACCGTGGCGCCGCGGGACACCGCGCCGTTGATCGCGTTCTGGTACGTGCTGCTGCACACGCCGGCGCCGCCGAGGCTCATGTTGATCACCTTGGCGGGGTTCGCGTTCGCGGGGACACCGCTCACCGTGCCACCCGAGGCCCACGTCACGGCGTCGGCGATGTCGGACAGCGAGCCGCCGCAGCGGCCCAGGACGCGGGCGTGGACCAGCTTGGCCTTCGGCGCCACGCCCGACACGCCCTTGGCGTTGTCGCTGACCGCGGCGACGGTGCCCGCGACGTGCGTCCCGTGCCAGCTCGACGTGCGGTCCGACGGCGGCACGGGGTTGCCGTTCTCGTCGGTGCCGCACTCGCCGGTCTTCATCCAGTCGCCCTCGTCCTGCGGGTTGGCGTCACGGCCGTTGCCGTCCCGCGAGACCCACGGGTCGCTGACGAAGTCGTGCCCGCCGACGGTGTTGCCGTCGAGGTCGGAGTGCGCGGTGCGGCCGGTGTCGACCACGGCGACCGTGACGCCCGCGCCGTCCGCGGTGTCCCACGCCTTCGGCAGGCGCATGCCCGCCGTCGTCTCCCAGTAGTGCCATTGCCGGTCGTAGTACGTGTCGTTCCGGGTGGCGGTGGAGAAGAACGTGACATCCGGTTCCGCGAACTCGACGTCGGAACGGGAAGCGAGCGAACGCAGGAATCCGCGCGCCTGGTCACCCGAGAGATTCCGGTTGGTGCGGACGACGTGGCCGCCGGTGGCCAACTGGCGCACCTCGGTCACGGACACGCCGTGCTTCTCGCCGGTCCGGCGCAGCGCCTCCGCCCTCGCGGCGCTCGACCGACCGGCCTCCGACCTGGCCTTGAAGGTCACGATGTACTGGTCGTACTCGGCGCCGGCGGCGACGTTCTCGACGAACGGCCGGCCGGACGGACCCGGCGGGTCGGCCTGCGCCACCCCGTTGACGCCCGCGGCGAGGCAGGCCACCGCCGACACGAGAACGAGATAACGAATATTCTTCCTGCTCACGACGACGCGCTCCTTGATTGGCAGGGAAGGAAACGGCGAGGGCGTTCCTGAGGTGCCAGGAGATAGTGCGTCACCTTGTGCGGGCGCGGAAGAATTAATCGTTAAGGGTCGGGCCGGCGGGCGTCCCGAACACCGGCGCCGGGCAGCACGCCGGACAGGTCGAACCGGACCGTGAACGGCCGACGTCGCGGCACACCGACGCAGTGCGGCGGCACGGCACCCGACCGTCGGCCGCCTGCTGCCGGAACCGCCGACGGCGACCTCGCCCGCCTCAGGGCCGCGCCGGGCGACGACCCCCGGTCACCGCGTCACGATGCCTGCGTGGCCGCCGGGAGCGCGGACGTCTCGAACGCCCGTCGGTAGTCGGTGGGCGACACGCCGACCTGCGCGGCGAAGTGGCGGCGCAGGTTGGTGGCCGTGCCGAGGCCGCTGCGCTCGCTGATCTTCTCGATCGGCAGGGACGTGGTCTCCAGCAACGCCTGCGCGTGGGCGATCCGCCGGCCGAGCAACCACTTCAGCGGTGTCGTGCCGGTGACCGCGCGGAGCCTGCGGTGGAACGTGCGGATGCTCATGCGGGCGCGCCTGGCCAGGTCGTCGACGGTGAGCGGCTGGTCGAGGTTCTCGACCGCCCACTGGAGCACCGGGCCCAGGTTGTCGTCGTCGGTGACCGGGACGGACAGGTCGATGAACTGCGCCTGGCCGCCCGCGCGGTGGGCCGGGACGACCATGCGGCGGGCGAGCTGGTTGGCGACGTGCGCCCCCAGGTCGCAGCGGACGATGTGCAGGCACAGGTCCAGCGCCGCCGACATCCCCGCGCTGGTGAGGACGTCGCACTCGTCGACGTAGAGCACCGAGTCGTCGACCCGCACCGCCGGGTACCGCTCGGCCAGCGCGGCGGTGTGCATCCAGTGCGCGGTGGCCCGGCGGCCGTCGAGGAGGCCCGCCTCGGCGAGGGCGAACGCGCCGCAGCACAGCGACACCATCCGCGCGCCGGCGTCGGCCGCCGCGCGCAGCGCCTCGATCAGCTCCGGGGACATGGGCTCGCCGTGCACCACCGAGTCCGGCACCGCCGCGACGATCACGGTGTCCGCCGTGACCAGGTCCTCGATCCCGTACCGCGTCCGCAGCGAGAAGCCCTGCGCGCTGGGCGCGGTCTCCGTGCGGACCGAGCAGAGCCTCAGGTCGTACCAGGGGTCGGCCAGGTCGGGTTGCGGCAGGCCGAACACCGAGCAGGGGATGGCGATCTCGTACATGTCCCACATGCACGACCCGATGTCGTCCGCCACCGCGATCGCGACCGTCCCAGCGCTCATGCCGTGAGCGTACGGCAGGAACCGTTCGAAGATCGGCACTCCTGCCACTGTCGAGCCGGTTCGGCGCGGTGCGAACCTACGTGCCACCAGAGTTGAACCGAATGGAGCACACAAGATGCGCGACACCAGTACCGGCCACTCCCCCGTGACGGTCATCGGGCTCGGGCTGATGGGCCGGGCGCTGGCCGAGGCGTTCCTGGCCGCCGGTCACCCGACGACGGTGTGGAACCGCTCGGCGGACAAGGCGGACGCCCTCGTGGCCCGCGGCGCGGTCCTCGCCGCGTCGGTCGAGGACGCCGTCACGGCGAGCCCGCTGACCGTCGTCTGCGTCTCGGACTACGAGGCGGTGCACAAGCTCCTCGACCCGGTGGGCGACGGTCTCGCGGGCCGGACCGTGGTGAACCTGACCTCGGGGACGACGACCCAGGCCCGGGAGACGGCCGAGTGGGCGGCGGGGCGCGGCGCCGACTACCTCGACGGGGCGATCATGGCCATCCCGGTCGGGATCGGCACGGCGGACGGGCTGATCCTCCACAGCGGGCCGCGGGCCGTGTTCGACGCGCACGAGGCGACGTTGCGGACGCTCGGCGGTGACACCACGTACCTCGGCGAGGACCACGGCCTGTCCGCGTTGTACGACACGGCGATGCTGGGGCTCATGTGGAGCCTGCTGAACGGGTTCCTGCACGGCGCCGCGCTGGTCGGCACGGCGAAGGTGGACGCGGCGGCGTTCGCGCCGATCGCGAGGAAGTTGATCGCCACCGTCTCCGAGTGGACGGTGGACTACTCGCGGCAGATCGACCGGGGCGAGTACGCGGCCGAGGACTCCACCATCCGCACGCACCTCGGCGCGATGGAGCACGTCCTCCACGAGAGCGAGGCCGCCGGGATCAACACCGAGCTGCCGAGGTTCGTGAAGGCCCTGGCGGAGCGCGCCGTGGCCGCCGGTCACGCGGAGGACGGCTACGCGGCCATGATCGGGCAGTTCCGGGCCGCGGGCTGACCGGACGCCCGCCCACCGGATTCCCGCCCACCGCACGCCCGCCCACCGCACGCCCGGCCGCCCCACGCCCGCACGCCGGACGCCCGGCCACCGGACGCCGCCGCCCGCCTACGACTGGACGGGCACCTGCGCGCGCAGCCGGAACATGGAGAGGTCGAGGCCGGTGCCGGGCCGGCTGCTGGTGATCGTCGTGCCGTCGGGGGTGGCGTACGTCAGCGCGGTGACGTGGTCGTTGGACAGGAACGCGCCTTCGACCGGGTACACCTCGCCCTCGCGGCCGATCCGCTGCGACAGCTCGCGGGCGAGGTACTGGGCCAGGCTGGTGTGGCGTCCGACGCCGCTGCCGCCGACCGCCACGCCGAGGGTCCGGGCGACCTCCGGGTGGTCGCGGTCCAGCTTGATCGCCAGCTGGTAGGCCGTCATGTAGGGCCGCCCGAGGTGGTGGCCGGACGGGTTGGCGATCGTGACGCCGCGCAGCGCGTCGCACACCTTGTCCAGCACGTCCAGCTCGCTCCACACGCTCATGCCCACCCCAGTCGTCAGCGCCACAGCCGTCTGGCTCTGCTGTCGCGCGCGCCGGGCCGGGCGTTACCGGGGCAATCCGGGGCGCGGGCCGGGCGAACGGACCGGAATACCCTCCGGATCGGCCGGCAAACCCGTGGTCAGGCCGGCCGATCCGAGGGCTCCGAACCCTCCCGAGTCCACAGAGGACGGGTTTGGCCACCTGAGGTCGACGGGTATCTCCAAGGCCCACGACCCAACGGTGATCGGAGCGACAGTGGGTGGTCCACGGGTTCCGTCGGAGTTGACGCTGGGTGTCGAGGAGGAGTTCCTCCTGGTGGACCCGCGGACCGGGGAGCCGTCGCCGCACGGCCGAGAGGTCGTCGAGGCGGCGAAGCGGCGGTTCGGGGTCGAGCTGGACGAGGAGCTGGCAGCCGCCCAGGTGGAGACCAAGACACCCGTGTGCCACGACCTCGCGGACGTGCGCCGGCAGCTGCACGGGCTCCGCCTGGTGGCCGCCGAGACCGCGCACAGCCTCGGGGACCGGCTGCTCGCCGTCGGCGTGGCGCCGGTGGGCGGGCCGGACGTGCGGACGAGCGACCCCGACCGGTACCGGGGGCTGGCCGAGGACTACGGGATGCTGGCCGCCGAGCAGTCCATCTGCGGCTGCCACGTGCACGTCGGCGTGCCGGACCTGGAGACGGCGGTGCAGGTGTGCAACCACCTGCGGTCCTGGTTGCCCGTGCTGGGCACGGTGACGGCCAACTCGGCGTTCGCCCGCGGTCGGGACACCGGGTACGCGAGCTGGCGCTCGGTCGTGTGGTCGCGCTGGC
Source organism: Saccharothrix hoggarensis (assembly GCF_042678885.1). Taxonomy (GTDB): domain Bacteria; phylum Actinomycetota; class Actinomycetes; order Mycobacteriales; family Pseudonocardiaceae; genus Actinosynnema; species Actinosynnema hoggarensis. Next base: position 31,772 of record NZ_JBHTLK010000024.1, on the reverse strand, counting down.
CGGGCGGCGGCCCGCCGCCCTACTTCACGTCGGTGGCGCACTACGAGTCGGCGTGCGAGCTGCTGATGACCTCCGGCGCGGCCCGCGACCAGCGGTCGATCTACTGGGACGTCCGGCCGTCCTCGCACCTGCCGACGGTGGAGGTGCGGGTCGCCGACGTCGCCGCCACGGTGGACGAGGCCGTGCTGCTGGCCGCCCTGGTGCGCGGCCTGGTCGCCACGGCGCTGGCCGACCTGGGTCGCGGTCTCCCGGCGCCGGTCGTGCCGAACGAGGTGCTGCGCGCCGCGTCCTGGCGTGCCGCGCGGGACGGCGTCACCGGGTTGTCGCTGGACGTGCAGTCCCACCAGCTCGTGCCGACCCGCCTGCTGCTCGACCGGCTCGTGCACCGGGTCCAGGACAACATCGACGACGGCGACGTCGCCCTGATCCGGCAACTCATGTCCACAATGGACACCAACGGTGACGGTGCGACGAGACAACGTCGGGCCTTCACCCGCGCGGGGCAGATGTCCGACGTCCTCGACCACCTCGCGAGCGACACCCTGTCGGGCAACGAGGGGTGGACCGGAGGTCCGTTCCAGCACACGGCGTGACGCACGCCCCCGCACGCGCGCTGCCGATCGTGCGCCCAGGCCGCCCGCGCCGAGATGTCACTCCCCCTCGGCAGCGCGCTTCAACGCCTGGTCGCCCAGGTGCAGCCAGTCGGACACGGCCACGACCGACAGCACGGTCGCGACCAGCCGGGTGGCGCGCGGCGCGAACACCAGGCCCGCCGTGAGGGCGCTGGCGATCCACACGCCGGAGCAGAACGGGCACGTCACGAGCTCGCCGGCCGCGTGCCGGACGCCGTCGCCGCGGACCGACTCGTTGACCTCCGCGGCCCCGGCCGGCTCCTCGTACCGGGCGAACGGCGCGCGCAGCACACTCGTGACCGAGGCTTTCGTCAGCAGGCGGCTGCCCTTGTGGGTCGCCACGGCGAGGAGGGCCGTGTCGCCGAGCGAGACCCGCTCCGGCGGCCGGACGCCCGCGCGCCTGCCGATCGCGGTGGCCGTGGCGACCAACGCGGCATAGGACGACAGCGTCGTCAGGTAGCCCTTCAACGGCCGGTCCTCGCCGTTGGAGTACTCCGCCCGCACACGCTCGAACACCTCGGTAAACAGCATGCGTGAGGTGTTGCCGGAACCCGCTGCTTCAAACTCGGCGATTCGTGCGCGATGGGACACCTGAACGGTCGGGTCGGCCGTGCTCCGGCCGACCCACGGGGTCAGGTGCGCGCGATGACCAGCAGCTCGCCGTCCGGCGCGCCGACCGGCTCCCGGCACCAGCCGCCGTACACGTGGTCGACGGCGAACCCCGCGTCCGCCAACGACGAGCGCACCTCGTGCTCCTCGCGGAAGCGCATGGTGGCCGTGCCCAGCCGTTCCTCGCCGTCGGGGAACCGGTAGTGGTGGGTGAAGGTGACCAGGCCGTCGCGCACCGCGTCCACCTCCGTCCACTCCACGACCTCCGCCCCGTCCGGCAGGGTGACGGTGCGCAGCGTGTCGGCCGGGTTCCACGCCTCCCACCCGCGGGCGCGCGGGTCACGCGTGTCGAACGCCAGCCGCCCGCCCGGCACGAGCGCGCGCCGGAGGTCGGCGAGCGTCCGCGACCACTCCTCGTCGGTGACGAGGAACTGGGCGACGTGGCTCGTCATCACGGCGACGTCGAACACCCCGTGGGGCAGGTCGGCGGACGTGCCCTCGACCCAGGTGACGCGGTCCGCCCCCGGTTTGGCGCGGGCCACGTCGAGGGAGGCGCGGGCCGGGTCGACGCCGGTCACCGCGTGCCCCGCGGCGGACAGGCCGAGCGCCAACCGCCCCGTCCCGCAGCCGAGGTCGAGGACCCTCGCCCGGGGCGTCCCGTCCACAACGGACTTGAAGAAGTCGTCGTCCACGCCCCACCCGTACTTGGCGTCGTAGAGCGGCACGAGCCGGGGGTCGCGGAACTCGGCGTGGTCCATGCGCCGGAACGTAGCGGGGCCGATTCGCGCCGGTCCAACCGTTTACGGCTCACGCCGGGGCGAGGGTGTCGTCCCACTCGACGCGGTGGTCGAACTGCCAGGTGAACTTCCGCTGGTCCACGAACTTCAGCGCCACGGGCATCAGCAGGTCGCGCAGCACCCGGCCGACGGGACCGGCGGCCTTGTCGCGGTTCGTGCGGGCCGCTTGGGCGATGATCCGCTCCACGCGGGCGCGGCGCAGGCCCTCGTAGGCCTGGAACGCCCGGTCGTGCGGCAGGTCGCGCAGGCAGCGGGCCAGCTGCACGGCGCTCTCGAACGCCAACGAGGCGCCCTGGCCGGAACTGGGCGAGGTGGCGTGCGCCGCGTCGCCGACCAGCACCGCGCGGCCGCGGCTCCACGTCGGCACGCTCGGCACGTCCTCCAGCGCGCCGGTCACGACCAGGTCGGCCGGGTCGGTGCGGCCGATCAGCCGGGTGGCGGGCGTGCGGTCGCGGGCGAACGCCTCCCCCAGCACGGCCAGCCACTCGCCGGAACCGGTGGCACGGGCTTCGGCGGTGGTCAGCGGGGTGGCGGCGGGCAGGTTGGCGAACCAGCCGCCGGAGCCGTCGTCGTGGACCTGGTAGCCGAAGAAGGCGCGTCGGCCGAAGACCAGCCGCATGACGCCGCCCGTCGACGGTTCGCCGGTGCGGGCCAGGCGGGCGCCGAACCCGAGGAGGCCGGAGTACCGCGGTCGCGGCGCGTCCGGGTCGATGACCGCGCGGACGGTGGACCGGATGCCGTCGGCGCCGACCAGGACGTCGGAGTCCACTTCGGACCCGTCCGCGAAGTGCGCGGTGACGTGGGAGCCGTGGTCGACCGCGGTGACGAACTCCTCGCCGTGCCGGACGGTGACGCCCCGGCGGGCGGCCTCCTCCCTCAGGACGCGGTGCAGGTCGGACCGCCACACCAGGAGTTGCGGCGGCTCGCTGCCGAACCGGCCGAGCACCTTGCCCGTCCAGCTCCGCATCTCCATCGCGGTCATCGGCGTGCCGACGTCCCACACGGCGTCGGCCAGGCCGACCACCTCCAACGCCTGCACCCCGTTGGGCGCGATGCTCAGCGCGCCGCCCGAGCCGCCCGCGGCGCGGTCGTAGCGCTCGTGGACGGTGGCCTCGATCCCGGCCTTGCGCAGCGCGATGGCGGCGACGGGTCCGCCGATGCCGCCGCCGATGACGGTCGCCCTCATCGTTCCCCCTCGTGAAAGCCCGCCCACAGCGGTCGCCAGTCCCGGATGCGCGCCAGGAAGTGCCGGACGAACGCGATCTCGGCGTCCAGCAGGGCGATCCGGTACTCCTCCTCGACCAGGAAGAGGGGGTGCGCGTCGGCGCCGGCGATGACCGCGGCGGCCTCGTCCCGCTGTCGGCCGAGGCCGGCCAGCCGGTCGCGCAGCAGGGCGGCGACCTCGTCCGGGTGCAGCGCCCCGATCATCGACAGGGCCGCGACGAACCGCGGGTACTCGTGGCCGGGTTCGGCGACCAGCTCGCGCATCCAGTCCTTCAGCTCCGCCCGGCCCGCGTCGGTCAGCGCGTACACGGTCCGCTCGGGCCGCTGCCCGTCGCGGGTCGTCTCGTGCTCCGCGATGAACCCGGCCTTCGCGAGCTGGCCGAACACCATGTACAGCGAGCCGTGGGTGAACTTGATGCTGCGGTCGTCACCGTGCTCCCGCATGAGCTTGCCCAGCTCGTACGGGTGCATGGGCTGCCGCACCAGGTACCCCAGCACGGCCAGCCCGAGCAGGTTCCCGACCTTGCGCTTCGCCGTCACCGCCACCTCCTGATCAGTTCTGACTATTCAGGAGAGGATAGTCGGTGTCAACTACTCTGATCCGAAGCGACGGGCGCACAACCCTACGTATGGGGCTGGTGACAACCGGCGACGACTGGTTGCTTGGTACCCGGGGCGCCTCCCTGCCGTCGGCGCCCCGCTTCCCTGTACCCCGAGGAGACCACCATGTTCGTACGAAAGGCCGTGCGCGTCGTCCTGACCGTGCTGGGTCTGGTGCTGCCGCTCGTCGCGGTGGCCGCGCCCGGCGCGTCGGCGGAACCGCAGGCCCTGGCGCGCACCCTGTACTACGACGTCAGCCAGGCGCAGGAGTTCGTCGCCGACTGGGACCGGGCCGCGACCAACTGGAACAACTCCGTGTCCAACGTCCGGCTGGTCCGCGCGGCGGCGGGCACGCCGGTCAACATCCGCATCTACGCGGACAACGGCTGGCCGCGCGCCTACGTGTCGTCGCTCGGCAACGGCACCGTCTACATGGGACGCCAGGCCGTCCAGCAGGGCTACTACCGGCCCCGGATCTCGACCCACGAGATCGGGCACATCCTCGGCCTGCCGGACCGGCGGACCGGCCTGTGCGCCGACCTGATGTCGGGCTCCAGCGCGCCGATCTCGTGCCGGAACGACCTGCCGAACTCCGCCGAGCGGGCCGAGGTGGAGCGCCGCTTCGCCGGGTGGGCCGCCACGGCCGACGTCCGCGCGGCCGGGTACGCGGCCATGGAGTGCTTCGTGTACTGATCCGGTGACCGGCCCCGTGGGGTGGCGCGAGCCGCCTCACGGGGCCGGCGCACGTCCCGTCAGGGCGAGTCGCCGCGGGCCACGACACCGGTCCGCAGCGCCTCCAACTCCTCGACCAGCGCGAGCACGTCGAGCGTTCCCGCGAGTTCGCGGACGCGTTCGGCGCGGGCGGCCAGGAGGTCCTTCTCAACGTCGCGCTCGGCGGCGGCCCGTTCCCAGTCCTGCGCCTCGATCGCGGCCTCCTTGCGCCGCCGCGCCTCGACGACCCGGTCGGTGATCTCGCGGATCTCGGCTGGCACGGCGCCCTGCTCCGGTTCGCGGGCCGGCCAGGACAGCGCCAGCCCCGGCCCGGACCCGCTCCACGAACCGCTCTTGAGCTTGTCCATCACGCCCCGGTAGGCGTCCCGGACGCCCTCCGGCGTCAGGCCGTCGGCCACGAGCACGCCGGCCGCGCCCGCCGGCTCCCGGACGAGCCCCACGAGCAGGTCCAACGGACCGATGGGCCCCTCCGGCACGTCGCGCGCGACCGACTCCAGCGCGGCCCGCGCGTCGTCGGTGAGGGCGAACTCGTCCAGGCCGAACACCGTCCGCGGGCCTTGGTCGGACGAGCGGAGGACCGCTTCCACCTCGGCGCGCACGGCGACGGCGTCGAGCCCGCACATCGACAGGTACGCGGGGCCGTTGGGGTCCGAGGCGATCCCGAGCAGCAGGTGCCCGGTGTCGACGCGGTGGTGGCCGTGCCGGCGCGCGTGCTCCATGGCGGAGCCGAGCACCGACCTCGCGCTGAGGGTCCACCGCTCGTAATCGATCGGGTCTCCCGTCATGTCGTCCACCGTAACAACGCCGGACGTCGCCGGCCGGGCGCGGAACCGGCCGGTCAGCGGCGCAGGCTGAGGGGGCGCAGGTCCGTCCAGTGCTCCTCGACGTAGGCGACGCACGCGTCGCGGGTGTCGGGGCCGAACCGGCTGGTCCAGCCCGCCGGGACGTCGGCGAACGACGGCCACAGCGAGTGCTGGCCCTCGTCGTTGACGAGGACGTGGAAGCGGCCTTCGGGGTCTTCGAAGGGGTTGGTCACGGCTCGATCCTCCGGTCGGGGTCGGTCGTCGCGTGGTGCAGGTGGCGCAGCACGGCGTCGGCCAGCTGGCGGGCTGTGGTCGGGGTGAACAGGTCGGTCGCGTAGACCAGGTAACAGGGCACGGGGCCGTCGTCCTGTGGTTCGTAGAAGCTGACGGTCAGCTCGGCGTGGGTGGTGCCGGTCGGCACGGCTTCGAGCGAGCCCGTGTCGCCTTGCAGCGCCGACAGGACGGCCTTCTCGTGGTGGACGATCACGACCTGCGGCTCCGCGGGCACCCGGACGTCGGCGTGGTCGAGCGCGGCGAGGGTGGTGGCGCGGACGCGGGCCAGCAGTTCGGTGTAGCTCGGCGCGCCGGCGGTGTCGGTGCGCAGCACGACCCGGTTGAAGAACGAGCCGACCAGGTCGGCCAGGGCCTCCTCGGTGCGGCCGGCGGCCATCGTGCCGATGGGGACGTCCGTGCCGTACGGGGTGAGCGCGGCGGCCACGGCGGCCTGCACCACCATGAACATGCTGGTGCCGGTCTCGCCCGCGAGCCGGTCGACGGCCGCGTGCAGCTCCGCCGACAGGGGGAGCTCGACCACGTCGGCGGGGTGCGGCCCCGGTCGGCGTACGTCCCGGTACGGCAGGGCCAGCGTCGGCAGGTCGCGCAGCGCGTCGCGCCAGAACGCGCGCTGCTCCTCCCCCACCGAGTCCAGGACTTCCAGCGACCACAAGGCGTAGTCGGCGTACGTCACCGGCAGTTCCGTCCACTGTGGAGCGTGACCGGCGCGGCGGGCGGCGTACGCGTGCTGGAGGTCGCGGAACAGGGGCACGACCGACCACTCGTCCACGGCGAGGTAGCTCATGGTCAGCAGGAGCGCCTGCGCGCCGGTGGCGTCCTCGACGAGGCGGGCGCGGACGGGCGGCCGGCCCGTCAGGTCCACGGTCTCCGCGGCGAACGCGCGCAGCGCCTCGTCCAGCGCCACCACGGGCACGACGTCCAGCGGCGGCACGGGGACGGCGCGCTGCACGCCACCGTCGAGCACGGTGCGCAGCGGCTCGTGGCGGTCGACCACGTCGGCGTACGCTGCCGCGAGTGCCGGCACGTCGAACGGCGTGCCGGCGCGCAGGGCCAGGGCGTGGTCCCACGACGTCGTGACGCGGTCCCGCTGCACCGGGGCCAGGGGCAGGTCGACGGGCCGGTCGTACCGGCGCAGCGGCGGGCGGGCCGACGTGGCGCCGGTGAGCCGCCCGGCGAGCCCGGCGACGGTCGGCGAGTCGAAGACGTCGCGCAGCGCGAGGTCGACGCCGAACACCGACCGGATCTTGCCGACCAGCCGCATGGACGCCATCGAGTGGCCGCCCAGGGCGAAGAAGTTGTCGTGGATGCCCGGGGAGACGCCAAGGATTTCGGCGAACAGCTCGGCGATGGCCTTCTGCTCGGGCGTGACCGGCCGGTCGCCGCCGGTCAGGGCGGACCAGTCGGGCCTGGGCAGGGCGCGGCGGTCGAGCTTGCCGTTCGGGGTGAGCGGCAGGGGTCCGTCGAGGAAGAGGATCGCCGCCGGGACCATGTACTCGGGCAGCCGCTCGGCGACGAACGACCGCAGGTCGTCCGCGGTCGAGCCGACGACGTACCCGACGAGCCTGGTCACGTCGCCCGCCCGGTCGGCGAGGACGGCCGCCTGCGCCACCGCGGGGTGCCGGGCCAGGGCGGCCTCGATCTCGCCGAGCTCGATCCGGTAGCCGCGGATCTTGACCTGCGTGTCGACGCGGCCGAGGAAGTCGAGGTTGCCGTCCGCGCGCCAGCGGGCCCGGTCGCCGGTGCGGTACATGCGCGCGCCGGGCGGGCCGAACGGGGACGCGACGAACCGGGACGCGGTCAGCGCGTGCTGCCCGAGGTACCCGCGGGCCAGGCCGCGGCCGGACACGTACAGCTCGCCGACCACGCCGGGAGGCACCGGGCGCAGCCGGTCGTCCAGCACGTACACGGTGGTGTTGGGGTCCGGGACGCCGATGGGCACGGCGGTGTCCCACCCGGGCACCGCCTTCCACAGCGTGGAGTTGACGGTGGCCTCGGTGAGGCCGTAGGCGGCGAGCAGGTTGAGCCGTCCCGCCCAGCGGCCGATGACGTCCGGCGGCACGGTCTCGGTGCCGACCAGGATCGTGGAACCCGGCGGCAGCTCGCAGTCGGCGGGCAGCGCGGACACCAGCGACGGCGGCAGGATCATGTGCGTGACGCGGCGGTCGCGCAGGAAGTCGGTCAGCTCGGGACCGGCGACGCGCACCTCGTCCGGCGCGAACACCAGCCGGCCGCCGACGCACAGCGCCATCGTCAACTCGAACACGGCCACGTCGAAGCCGACCGACGCGAACTGGAGCACCCGGCTCTCGGCGGTGAGCCCCATCCGGTCGACGGCGGTCGCGGCGAGGCTGGCGATGCCCTCGTGCGGCACCACCACGCCCTTGGGCCGACCGGTCGAGCCGGACGTGTAGATGACGTACATCGCGGAGTCGAGGCCGAGCGGCCTACCGTCCACAGGGGACTCGTCCAGCGCGGCCAGCTCCGCGACGACGTCCGGCGAGTCCAGCAGCACGGCGGGCACGGGGACCGGCGCGTCGGACGTGGTCACGACGACCGACGCGGCCGAGTCCTCGATCATGTACGCGATCCGGTCGGCCGGGTGGGACAGGTCCAGCGGCAGGTAGGCCGCGCCGAGCTTCAGCGTCGCCAGGACGGTCGCGACCATGTCCGCCGACTTGGGCACCGCGATGCCCACCACGGACTCGTGGCCGACACCGCGCGCCGCGAGCAGCCGGGCGATCCGGTTGGAGCGGGCGTCCAGCCAGGCGTAGCTCACCGAGCGGGCGCGGTCGACCACGGCGACGGCGTCGGGCGTCGCAGCGACGCACCGGGCGAACATCGTCGTGAACGTCTCCTCCGGCACCTCGCGGGCGGTCCGGTTGAACTCGTCCACGACGCGGCGGCGCTCGTCGGGCGCGAGCAGGTCCACCGAGCCGACCGGGGCCTCCGGGTCGGCGAGCACGGCGGTGACCAGCGCGGTGAGCCGCGCGCCGAGGCGTTCGACGGTCACCCGGTCGAACAGGTCGGTCGCGTACTCCAGCCGGCACGTCACCGGGCCGTCGACGACGTCGGTGAAGCTGAACACCAGGTCGAACTTCGCGGTCGTGGTCTCGTGGCCGACCCACGTCACCGGCAGGCCGTCGAACGTCCCCGCCTCGCCGCCGCGGCTGTGGTAGCCGACCATCACCTGGAACAGCGGGTTGCGCGCGGCCGACCGGGTGGGGTTGATCCGGTCCACCACGGCCTCGAACGGCACGTCCTGGTGCGAGAACGCGGCCAGCGACGTCTCCTTCACCCGGGCCACCAGCTCGGTGAACGCGGGGTCGCCGGACAGGTCGGCCCGCAGCACGAGCGTGTTGACGAAGAACCCGACCAGGTCGTCCAGCGCCTCGTCGGTGCGGCCGGCGATCGGCGCGCCCAGCGGGATGTCGTCGCCCGCGCCGAGCCGGCTCAGCAGCGCGGCGACGGCGGCCTGCAGCACCATGAACACGGACGCGCCGGACGCCTGCGCCAGCGCGCGCACGCCGTCCGCCAGGTCGGGCTCGAACACGACTTCGAGGTCCGCGCCGCGGAACGTGGACCGACCGGGGCGGGGCCGGTCCACCGGCAGTTCCAGCTCCTCCGGCGCGCCGGCCAGCGCCCGCGCCCAGTGGTCCAGCTGCTCCTCGCCGACGACGTCGAGCAGCTCGCGCTGCCAGACGGTGTAGTCGGCGTACTGCACGGGCAGCGGCGACCACCGGGGCGCCTCGCCGGCCCGTCGCGCCCGGTAGGCCGTCGCGAGGTCGCGCAGGAACGGCCGGTCGGACCACTCGTCGGTGGTGATGTGGTGCAGCAGGACGACGATCAGGTGCTCGTCCTCGCCGAGCGACGCGACCGTGACCCGCAGGGGCAGCTCGGCGCGCAGGTCGAACGGCCGCTCGACCTCGTCGCGCACGATGCCCGGCACGTCCGCCGCGGTCGCGTCGCGCACCACCACGACGGGCGTGACGTCGTGCAGCACCCGCTGGAACGGCGTGCCCTCGTGCTCGCCGAACACCGTCCGCAGCGCCTCGTGCCGGTCGACCACGTCACCGACGGCGGCGGTGAAGGCGGCCACGTCCAGCGGGCCGGCGACCGTGAACACCAGCGGGAAGTTGTACGCGGCGGACGTGCCCTCCATCTGCTGGATGAGCCACAACCGCTGCTGCGCCGACGACAGCGGCAGCTCGGCGGGCCGTTCCACGGGCACCAGCGGCGGCCTCGCGGCCCGGGGGTCTCCGCCCGTCCGCGACGCCAGTTCGGTGACCGTGGGCGCGTCGAACAGGTCGCGGATGGCGAGGTCGACGCCCAGCGCCGACCGGGCCCGGCTGACCAGCCGGGTGGCGAGCAGGGAGTGGCCGCCGAGGTCGAAGAAGTTGTCGTCCACGCCCACCGACGGCACACCGAGCACGTCCGCGAACAGCCCGCACAGCACTTCCTCCGCGTGCGTCGCGGCGGCCCGCGAGGACGTTCCGCCGGTCACCACGGGCTTCGGCAGGGCGCGCACGTCGAGCTTGCCGTTCACCGTGAGCGGCAGCGCGTCCACCGGCACGATGGCGGCGGGCACCATGTAGTCGGGCAGGCCGGACCTCAGGTTCTCGCGCAGGACGGCCGGGTCGGTGGACGACACCACGTACCCGACGAGCCGCTTCACGCCACCCGGTCCGGCGTCCACGACGACCGCCGCGTGCGTGACGCCCGGCTGCGCGGCCAGCGCCGCCTCGACCTCGCCCAGCTCGACCCGGTAGCCGCGGATCTTCACCTGGTCGTCGGTGCGGCCGAGGAAGTCGAGGTTGCCGTCCCGACGCGCGCGCACCAGGTCGCCGGTGCGGTACATGCGCGTTCCGGGCGGGCCGTACGGGTCCGCGACGAACCGTTCCGCGGTGAGGCCGAACCGGTCGTGGTAGCCGCGGGCCAGGCCGACGCCCGCGATGTACAGCTCGCCGGGCGAGCCGGGCGGCACCGGCCGCAGGCGCGCGTCCAGCACGTACGCCCGGGTGTTGCGGATCGCCTTGCCGACCGTGGCAGTCTCGCTGTCCTCCGTGGACGCGCCGAGCGTGTTGATCGTGTACTCGGTGGGGCCGTACAGGTTGTAGCCGTAGGCACCGGGGGTGTCGCGCAGCCGCTGCCACACCGATTCCGGCACGGCCTCGCCGCCGAGGAGCACCAGCGCGGGCACGTGGCCGTCCAGCAGGCCCTCTTCGATGAGCAGCTGCGCGTAGGTCGGGGTCACGTTGACGACGTCGATCAGGTGCTCGTCGCAGTACGCCACCAGGGCGGCCGCGTCGCGGCGCAGCTCCTCGTCGCACACGTGCACCTCGTGGCCCTCGACCAGCCACAGCAGCTCTTCCCACGACATGTCGAACGCGAACGACACGGTGTGGGCGATGCGCAGCCGTCGTCCCCCGGCGGCGGCGATGGCGGGCTCGAAGATCGCCTGCTGGTGGTTGAGCTGCATGTTCGTCAGGCCGCGGTACGGCGTGACGACGCCCTTGGGACGCCCGGTCGAGCCGGACGTGTAGATGACGTACGCCGGGTGCTCCAGCGAGAACCGGGGCCACTCGACGTCGCCGTCCGCGACGGGCGGCAGGTCGTCCGGGGTCAGCGCGTCGAGGCACACGGCGTCCGGCACCAGCCCGACCGCCGTGGTCGACAGCACGCACAGCGGCTCGGTGTCCTCGATCATCATCAGCAGCCGGTCGGCCGGGTGGTCGAGGTCGAGCGGCAGGTAGGCGGCGCCGGTGCGCAGCACGGCGAACAGCGCGACCACCATGTCGGTGGTGCGCGGCAGCGCCAGCGCGACGACCTCCTCCGGCCCCGCGCCGCGGCTGACCAGCAGCCGGGCCAGCGCGTCGATCCGCTCCTGCAACCGGGCGTAGGTCAGCCGCTCGTCGCCGCACACCAGCGCGGTCGCGTCGGGCGTCCTGCGCGCCTGGGCGGCCAGCAGGTCGGCGATCGTGTCCTCGACCATCGGGCCCGCGCTCGCGTCCCACTCGGCGGCCAGCGCGCGGCGTTCGCGGTCGGGCAGCACGTCGATCGCGCCGAGCAGCGCGTCCGGCGCGTCGACCAGCCGTTCCAGCACGGTCGTGTACCGGGTGAGCAGGGCTTCGGCGACGTCGGCGGCGAAGACGTCCGGGCGGGACGCGAGGGTGACGCGGGTGCGGGCGCCGGGCGTGACGATGAGCGTCAGCGCGAAGTGCGTGCCGTCCACATTGGACACGTCGAGCACGCCGTGCGCCTCGGCCAGCTCGGCCTGGCGGTCCTCGCCGTCGCCGGTGCGCAGCACGAACAGCGTGTCGAACAGCTGCCGGTGCCCGGCCTCCCGCTGGATCTCGCCGAGGCCGACGTGCTCGTACGACATGAGCGCGGTGCGCTCGGCCTGGACGCGGCGCAGCAGGTCCAGCACGGTTTCCCGGGGGTTGACCGCGATCCGGGTGGGGATGGTGTTGAGGAACATGCCGATGACGTTCCCGACGCCCTCGACCTCGACCGGGCGGCCCGCGACGGCGGTGCCGAACACGACGTCGTCGCGGCCGACCTGGCTCGCCAGCACGAGCGCCCAGGCGGCGTTGTACACGGCGTTGGCGGTCAGGCCGTGCCGCCTGGCCTGCGCGCGGAGCCGGTCGGTGAGGTCCTCGGCGAGGTCGCGGTGGAACTCGGCGGGGATCACCGGCTCGCGGGACCGGTCCACGGGCGCGACCAGCGTCGGCTCCCGCAGCCCGGACAGCGCGGTGCGCCACGCGGCCAGCGCGGCGTCGTGGTCCTGGCGCGCCAGCCACGTCAGGTAGTCGCGGTACGAGCCGGCCGGCGGCAGCTCGGCGTCGACGTCGCGGTACAGCTCCAGCAGCTGCTCCAGGAACAGCCACGCCGACCAGCCGTCCCACAGGATCAGGTGGTGGGTGATGACGAGCCGGTCGTGGCCGTCGGGCAGCCGCAGGACCAGGAACCGGCACAGCGGCGGCGCGGCCAGGTCGAACCGCTCGCGCCGGTCGGCGGCGAGGAGGTCGGGGACGTCGGCCTCGGCGGCCGGGTCGACCACGCGCAGCGGGATCTCCGGCGCGGGCGCGATGAACTGCACCGGCCCGGGGACGCCGTCGCTGGTGAACCCAGCGCGCAGGCTCGGGTTGCGGGCGAGGAGCGCGGCGCCCGCGCGGCGCAGCCGGTCCACGTCGATCCGGCCGGCGAAGTCCATCGTCTCCTGGGAGAGGTAGACGTCGAGCGCGCCGGTGTCGTAGCTGGAGTGGAAGTACAGGCCCTCCTGCAACGGCGACAGCGGCCACACGTCCTCGGCCTCCGGCAGGGCGGCGCGCTGCTCGTCGGTGAGGACGAGCAGCGGGGCGTCCTCCACCGCGGTGTCGACGGCCTCGACGGCGGCCAGGGCGGCGACCGTGCGGTGCTCGAAGACGTCACGGGGGCTGATCGCGACACCGAGCCCGCGGGCCCGGCTGGACACCGCGATCGACGTGATGCTGTCGCCGCCGAGGACGAAGAAGTCGTCGTCCACGCCGGGTTCGTCCACGCCGAGCACGTCGGCGAACACCCGGCACAGCACGCGTTCCCGCTCGGTCGCGGGAGCGCGGCGTTCGGCCTTGGCCACGGTCGGCGACGGCAGCGCGTTCTGGTCCAGCTTGCCGCTGGGCGTGAGCGGCAAGTCCGGCAACGCCACCAGGGCGTGCGGCGTCATCGCGGCGGGCAGGGCGGCGGCGACCCCGGCGCGCAGGACGTCGAGGTCGACGTCGGCCGGGGTGACGTAGCCGAGGAGCTGGTTGTCGCGGGCGATCACGGCGGCGCGCCGCACGCCCGGCAGCCTGGCCAGCGCGGACTCGACCTCGCCCAGCTCGATCCGGTTGCCGCGCACCTTGACCTGGCGGTCCGTGCGGCCGAGGTAGACGACCGCGCCGTCCGGGCGGCGGACCACCAGGTCGCCGGTGCGGTACATGCGGGAGCCGGGCTCGCCGAACGGGTCGGCGACGAACCGCTCCGCGGTCAGCGCGAAGCGCCCGTGGTAGCCGCGGGCCAGCTGCACACCCGCCAGGTACAGCTCGCCGGGCACACCGGCCGGGACGGGCCGCAGGAACGGGTCCAGCACGTGCAGCCGGGTGTTCCACACCGGGCGGCCGATCGGCACGGCCGGGTCCGGCGCGCCGTCGTACTCGAAGTGCGTGACGTCGACGGCCGCCTCGGTGGGGCCGTACAGGTTGTGCAGCGGCACGCCGGTCAGCTCGCGCCACCGCGCCGCGACGTCGCCGGTCAACGCCTCGCCGCTGCTGAACGCGCGGCGCAGGCTCGCCGACCACGCGGCGTCGCCGTGCACCTCGGGGACGCCGAGGAACGCGGCCAGCATCGACGGCACGAAGTGCAGCGTGGTGATCCGCCTGCTCCGGATGAGGTCGGCCAGGTAGGCGGGGTCGCGGTGGCCGTCCGGCTTGGCGAGGACGACCGCCGCGCCCTCGCACAGCGGCCAGAAGAACTCCCACACGGACACGTCGAAGCTCGACGGGGTCTTCTGGAGCACCCGGTCGTCGGCGGCGAGGCGGTACTCGTGCTGCATCCACGCGAGCCGGTTGACGATGGCGCGGTGCGTGACCACGACGCCCTTGGGACGTCCGGTCGAGCCGGACGTGTAGATCAGGTACGCGGGCTGGTCCGGTCCCACCTCGGGGAGGTCGACGTCCTGGCGGTCTTGGCCACGGGTCTCGTCCGGCGCGCAGTCCTCGGGCCGCAGAACGGTCGTCGCGCCGGAGTCGGCGATCATGAACTCGACGCGCTCGGCCGGGTAGTCGAGGTCGAGCGGCAGGTACGCGGCGCCGGACTTGAGCACGCCGAGGAGGGCGACCACCAGGTCGGCCGAGCGCGGGACGGCGACGCCGACGACGTCGCCGGCGTTCCGGGCGCGGAGGCGGCGGGCGAGGGCGGTGGACCGCCGGTCGAGTTCGGCGTAGGTGAGGGAGACGTCGTCGTGGACGACGGCGACGGCGTCCGGGGTGCGGGCCGTCTGGGCGGCGATCCGGCTGACGAGCGTGCCGTCCGGGACGTCCTCCGCGGTCGCGTTGAGGTCGGCGATCCGGTCCAGCTCGGCGGTGGTCGTGAGGGCGAGGCGGGCCACCGGCTGGTCGGGCTCGGTGGCGAACGCGGTCAGCAGGCGGACGAGGCGGTCGGCGAGCGTCGCGACGGCGGCGTCCGGGAGGCGGTGCTTGAGGCGCAGTTCGATGCGCTCGCCGGGGATGGCGACGAGGGCGAGCGGGTAGTGGACCCGGTCGCGGACGTCGACGTCGTCGACCGGGTCGGGGAAGTTCTCGACCACGACCAGGGTGTCGAACAGCTCGCCGTGGCCGGTGACCCGTTGGATCTCGGCGAGGCCGAGGTGCTGGTGGTCGAGCAGGCGAGCTTGTTCGTCCTGGAGGCGTCGGAAGGCGGCGGCGAGGCTGTCCGAGCCGTGCCAGTGCTGGCGCACCGGGACGGTGTTGATGAACAGGCCGACCGCGTTCTCGATGCCGGCCACCTCGGCGGGGCGGCCGGCGACCGTGCTGCCGTAGACGACGTCCGCGCGGCCGGTGAGACCGCCGAGGAGCAGGCCCCAGGCGCCGTGGAGGACGGTGCTCAACGTCAGGCCGCGACGGCGCGCCTCCCCCACGAGCGCCGCGCTCAGTTCCGAGGGCAGCCGCACCCGGTGCCGGCCGTGGCGCGGCGACACCTCGTGCCCGGCGGCCGCCACCGCCTCCGGCCCGGCCGCACGTGGCACCACTTCCTGTCCGACAGCCACCACCGCTGCTGTGGACGACTCGAAGTGAGACCAACGAACCACGGGCAGCCCGACGACCTTCGTCGGCTCGTCCACATCGGACAGCACCGCCCGCCAGGCCGCGTGCGCCGCAGCGCGGTCGCGGCTCGCCAACCACGCGAAGTACCGGCGGTGGTCCGCGGGCTCCACCCGACCACCCGCCAACTCCCGCCGCACCAGCCCGACCGACCAGCCGTCCATCAGGATGTGGTGCAGCGTCAGCACGAGCCGGTCACCGTGGCGGGCCGCGCGCAGCAGCGGCGGGCGGGTCAGGTCGAAGCCGGGCGCGCGTTCCGCCGCCAGCACGTCCTCCACATCGGTGGTCTCCGGGTACTCGCGCCACGGCACGGTCACCGCCTCGGCGATCACCTGCTCCACGCGCCCCCGGTCGGTCTGCCGGAAACCGGCCCGCAGCAACGGGTGCCGGTCGAGCAGACCCTGCACGTCGTCCCGGCCGACGTCGAGCGCCAGCACCTCCTGCACCACGTACGAGTCGTCGGTGTCGTACCGCGCGTGGAAGTAGAACCCCTCCTGCAGCGGCGACACCGGCAGCACGTTCCCGTCGAAACCGGCCGGCTCGGCCACGGCCCCGACGGCACGGGCCACCCGCGCCAAGGCCGCGACGGTGCGGTGCTCGAACACCTCGCGCGGCGTGATCTCCAGACCGGCGGCACGGGCGCGCGACACGAGCTGCATCGCCACGATGCTGTCGCCGCCCAGCTCGAAGAAGTTGTCGTGGATGCCGGGAGTCAGGCCCAGCACCTCCGCGACCAGGTCGACCAACGCCTGCTCGGTCGGGTTCGTCGCGGGCGCGTCGCCGCCCAGCGCGGTCCAGTCGGGCTCCGGCAGGGCGGCCCGGTCGAGCTTGCCGTTCGGCGTCAGCGGCAGCGGCCCGTCGAGCGGCAGCACGACGGACGGCACCATGTACTCCGGCAGCACGCCGGCGACGTGCTCGCGCGCGTCGACGGGGGACGCGGAGCCGACGACGTAGGCGACGAGCCGCTTGACCCGGCGGTGGTCCTCGCGCACCAGCACGGCGGCCTGCGCGATGTCCGGGTGCGCCATGAGGACGCTCTCGACCTCGCCGGGCTCGATCCGGAACCCGCGGATCTTCACCTGGCCGTCGGCGCGGCCCAGGAAGTCGATGTTGCCGTCCGCCCGCCAGCGGGCGCGGTCGCCGGTGCGGTACATGCGGGCGCCGGCGTCGCCGAACGGGTCGGCGACGAACCGGGACGCGGTCAGCGCCGGCTGCCCCTGGTAGCCGCGCGCGAGCCCGCGACCGCCCACGTACAGCTCGCCCTCGACGCCGACCGGGACGGGCCGCAGCGCCGAGTCGAGGATGTAACAACGGGTGTTCGGGTCCGGCACGCCGATCGGCACGGGCCCCGTCCAGTCCGGCTCGGCCGGCCACAGCGTCGAGTTCACCGTGGCCTCGGTGAGGCCGTACGCGGCCACCACGCGCAGCCGCCGGGCCCACCGGGCGATCAGCTCGGTCGGCACGGTCTCCGTGCCGACGATCAGCACCGCGCCTTCCGGCAGCTCGCAGTCCGGCGGCAGCGCGGCGACCAGCGACGGCGGCAGGATCATGTGCGTGGCGCGGTGCTCGGCGATGTACGACGTCAGCGCCTCGCCCGCGACCCGGCGGTGCGACGGCACGACGATCGCCCGGCCGCCGACGCCCAGCGACATGCACAGGTCCCACACGGCGACGTCGAAGCCGACGGACGCGAACTGCACGACCCGGCTGTCCGGGGTGATGCCGATGCGGTCGAGCGCGGTGGCGATGAGGCTGCCGATGCCTTCGTGCGTGACGACGACGCCCTTGGGGCGGCCGGTGGAGCCGGACGTGTAGATCACGTACGCGGCCTGGTCCAGCGCGATGTCCAGGCCGAGGTCGGAGCCGTCGTCGGGGAGGTCGAACCGGGATTCCGGCGTGACGACGAGCTTCGCGCCCGCGTCGGCCACCATGTGGTCGACGCGGTCGCGGGGGTGGTCGAGGTCGAGCGGCAGGTAGGCGGCGCCGGCCTTCATCACGGCGAGCAGCGTGACGACGAGGTCGGCCGACCGCGGCAGGGCCACGCCGACCACGTCCTCCGCCCCGACGCCGGAGGCGCGCAACGCGCGGGCGAGGCGGTTCGCGGCGGTGTTCAGCTCGGCGTACGTGAGCCGGACGTCCTCGCAGACGACGGCGACGGCGTCCGGGGCGCGGGCGGCCTGCCGTTCCACCGCGCCGGGCCACGTCACGTCCTCCACCTCGCGCGGCGAGGTGCCGAGGTCCAGCAGCCGGGCGCGTTCCGCGTCGTCGACGAGGTCGATCACGGCGACGGGCTGGTCGGGGTCGGCGGCGAGGACGCGCAGGAACCGGCGCTGGTGGTCGGCCAGCTCGTCGGCGGTGCAGACGGCGGCGTTGGCCTCGAACGTGACGGCGACGCCCCCGTCGGGGCGCCGGAGGAACGACGTGGTGAGGTCGTTGACCGGCCCGTGCGACAGCATGTGGAACGTGGTGTCGAGGTCGCCGAACGCGGTGTCGCGGGTGAAGCCGAGGTAGTTGACGGTCGGGCCGACGAGTTCCGGGATGCCGTCGCGCAGCCCGAGTTCGCGGGCCAGGTCCTCGCCGCGGTAGGCGCTGTGCGGGAGGACTTCGCGGACCTCCCGGTCGACGGCGGCGACGAGGTCGGCGAGGGTGGCGCCCGGCCGCACGGTGACGCGCAACGGCAGCACGGTGGACGTCATGCCGGGCGTGTCGCGGGTGTCCCCGTCGCGGCGGCCGGTCACCGGCAGGGCCAGGACGAGGTCGGACGCGCCGGTCACGCGGTGGGTGTAGGCGGCGACGGCGGCGATGGCCTGCCGTGACGTCACCGGTCCCGGCAGGTCGACGGTGCGCCGGACGACGTCGCGCACCTGCCCGGCGGCGCGGGGCACGAGCCGCACGGGCTCGGGGTGGTCGGCCGTCCTGGCGTGCCAGAACGCCCGGTCTTCCTGGTGCGCCGCGGAAGCGCGGTAGGCGTGGTCGGCGTCGACCAGCGCCTCCACCGGCCGGGGGCGGTGCGCGTCGGGCGCCGCGTACAGCTCGGCGGCGCGGCGGGTGATCAGGACGCACGTGTAGGCGTCGGCGACGAGGTGGTGGTAGCGCTGGTACCAGATGACGTGGTCGTCGGCGAGGCGCAGGAACGCCTGGTGGAACAGGGGTCCGGCGGCGAGGTCGGCGACGCGGGCGAGGTCGTCCTCCATCCACGTCCGCGCGGCGTCGGCCGAGTCGACCGCGACGTGGGTGACGTCGGTGGTCGGGGTCGCGGGGACCTGGCCGTCGGCGGTGAACCGGACGTGCAGCGCGCCGGCCTCGCCGACCGCCTGGCGGACGGCCGCTCCCAGCCGGTCGTGGTCGACGGGTCCGCGCAGCTCCAGGTACCAGGCGACGTTGTAGACGGGGTTGTCGGGCTCCAGCTGCTGTGCCAGCCAGACGCCGGTCTGGGCGCCGGTCAGCGGCAGAGCACCGGTCAAGGGCAGCGCCATGGTGAACCTTCCCCGTTCCTTCCCGACTTCTCCCGCGCACGCCGCGGGTGGGGGTGCGCGCCGGCACCCCCACCCGCGGCCGGTCGACTAGTTCTTGATCGCTTCGAGCAGCGGCACGACCTGGTCGATGCCGTAGGGCACGCTGAGCACGGTGTTGAACGACATGGCCGCGCCGATCGGCGGGTCCATGTAGGTGAGGAACAGGTCGCGCTTCCCGGTGACGACACCGAGCCGCTGGTAGGCGGGCACGGACTTGACGCGGTCCCAGGCGCTCTGGTCGAACATGAGCCACACGAGGCGGTCGGCGTCGAGCAGGTCGAACCGCTCCTCGCTGAACTCGGCGACGTTCTTCTGGCCGGCGAGCGTGCCGATCTCGTCCACCAGCGTGAAGCCGAGTTCCTTCATGAAGATGGCCTTGGGGTCGGTGGGCGCGAACGCCGAGTACTGGCCGGGCTTGAAGCTGTCGGCCACCACCATCGTCTTGCCGGCCCACTCGGGGTGCGCGGCCTTGGCGTCGGCGAAGCGCTTGGCGACGCCGTCGATCAGCGCCCGCGCCTCCTTCTCCTTGCCCAGCGCCTTGCCGATGTGCAGGGTCTGGTCCTGCCACGGCGCGCCGTAGTCGGGGAACGCCTTGGGCTGCGCGACGACCGGCGCGATCTTGGACAGGGTGTCGTACTGCTCCTGCTTCATGCCGGAGTACACGGCGATGATCAGGTCGGGCTTGAGGGAGGCGACCTTCTCCAGGTTGTACTCGTCGCGCTCGCCGACGATCTCGGGCTGGGTGTCGCCCCAGAGTTCCTTGGTCCACGGCCAGTTGCCGTAGGGCCGCTCCTTGAACCAGTCCACGACGCCGACCGGCTTGACGCCCAGGGCCAGCGCGGGTTCCTGGTCGGACAGGCCGAGCGTGACGACCTTCTTCGGCTCGGCCTTGATCTCGGTGGTGCCGTACTTGTGCTCGACCGAGACCGGGAACGCGCCGGAGGAGGCGACGTTGGAGGGGCTCGTCCCGCCGGTGCCGGCGTCGCCGCCGCCACCGCAGGCGGCGAGCGCCAGCGCCGCGGCCGAGGCGACCGCGACCAGCTTGAACTTCGTGGACATCAGGGTTTCCCTTTCGGAGGCGCGGCGGCGCGCCGCTGTGGAGCCGATACCAAGTTAGGTTTGCGTAACCTAACAAACCGCGAGGAGCTTCAGCCCACCCGTGAGACGCTGATCGCGTATTCGGGCTGCGCGGGCACGTCGGAGGCCACGGGCGCGGCGGTCGCCGCGGAACCGGTGGACGCCGGGCGGACGGTGGACGCCGCGGGAACGGCCGGCGCCGCGGGACCCGCGGATGTCGTGGCCTCGCGGCGGCCGAGCACGGACTGGAGGATCTCCCCCACCCGCACGGACGTGTTGGACAGCAACGACGACGAGATGCCGTGCGTGTGCTCGGTGCCGCCCTGGAGGTACAGGCCGGCCACCAGGTCGTCGTCGGTGTCGAGCCGGTAGTCGCGGCCGACGCTGAGCCGGCCGCGCGCGTCGCGGGCGCAGCGGTCGGCGAGGTCGCCGAGCAACGCGGTCGGGTCGGCCTCGCGGTACCCGGTGGCGTAGACGATGACGTCGGCGTCCAGCACCTCGCGCTCGCCGGTGTTCAGGGACTCGACGGTCACGGTCAGCCCGTCGGGGCGGTCGTCGAGTTCCGCGACGCGGGACAGGTTGAGCAGCCGCAGCCGGGGCGTCCCGAGCACCTTCTCCCGGTACACCCGCCGGTACAGTTCGGCGATGAGGTCGTTGTCCACCACGGCGTAGTTGGTGTTGCCGTGGTAGTCCATGAGCTTGCTCTTGACCGGCTCGGGCGCGGCGTAGAAGTCGTCGACGGCGGCGGGGTCGAAGATCCGGTTCGCGAACGGGCTGTCGTCGGCGGGGCTGTAGCCGTAGCGGGCGAAGACGGCGCACACCTCGGCGGACGGGAACCGCTCGTGCAGGAACGCCGCCACCTCCGCGCCGCTCTGCCCCGCGCCGACCACGACGACGCGGCGCGGGTCCGTCAGCGACTCGACGCGGTGCAGGAAGTCGCGGTTGTGCCAGACCCGCTCGGACGGCCGCACGCCGTCGGGCAGCTTCGCCCGCAACCCCGTGGCGAGCACCAGGTTCCGGGCGCGGCGGACCTCGACCTCGCCCGCGGAGGTGCGGGAGGTGACGTCGAAGTGCGTGACGACGCCGTCCTCGGTCACGGCCCGGACGTCCACCACGTCGTGGTCGTAGGAGACCAGGTCGTCCACGCGGGCGGCGGCCCACGCGAAGTAGTCGTGGAACTCGACGCGCAGCGGGAACAGGTTCTTGTGGTTGATGAAGTCGACCAGCCTGCCCCTGCTGTGCAGGTAGCTCAAGAAGGTGAAGGTGCTGTGGGGGTTCCGCAGCGTCACCAGGTCCTTCAGGAACGACACCTGCATGGTGGCGTCCTCGATGAGCATGCCCCGGTGCCACCCGAACTCCGGCTGGCGCTCCAGGAAGTGGGCGGTCACCACGTCCTCGGCACGCGCGGTCGCGTTGTACTCGGCGACGGCGATCGCGAGGGCCAGGTTGGACGGCCCGAACCCGACGCCGAGGACGTCGAAGACCGGTGGCTGTGGCATGACTGTCCCATCGGTGCGACAACAGGAAGATCGAACTTTGGTTACCCTAACCTAAGTCGCTGCGCGGCGGGAGTGATCCAGGCCTCTCTTTTGATTAGGCTAGCCTCACCTGACAACCAGCGGAAGGCGGGCGGGTGAGAACGGTCCTGAAGAGCGCCGTGACCGGGCAGTGGAAGTCGGTGACGCTCGCTTCGGCGCTCGGTGCGGCCCACCAGACCGGCGAGGCCGCCGTGCCGCTGCTCATC
This sequence comes from Saccharothrix hoggarensis, assembly GCF_042678885.1. Classification (GTDB taxonomy): domain Bacteria; phylum Actinomycetota; class Actinomycetes; order Mycobacteriales; family Pseudonocardiaceae; genus Actinosynnema; species Actinosynnema hoggarensis. The sequence goes on along the minus strand of NZ_JBHTLK010000024.1, from coordinate 9,909 downwards.
GGCGTGGTGATCGACGAGGCGGTGCGGACCGGCGCCGGCGGGCGGCTGGCCTTCTGGATCGGCGTGCTGGCCGCGGTGTTCGTCGGCCTGTCGCTGAGCTTCCGGTTCTCCTTGCGCTGCGGGGAGAAGGCGTCCCACCAGGCCGCGCACGAGGTGCGGTCGCGGATCGCCGGGCGGGTGCTGTCGGCGGACGGCGGCGCGGCGCACGGCAGGCTGTCGGGCGAGCTGGCGAGCATCGCCACCAGCGACGCGCAGCGCGTCGGGCAGGTGAACCTGGCGTTGCCGATCGCGTTCGCCGCCGTGGTCGGCGTGCTGGTGGGCGCGGTGGCGCTGCTGCGGGTGTCGGTCGTGCTGGGCGCTTTGGTCCTGGTGGCCGCGCCGGTGCTGCTGGGCCTCGCGCACGTCCTGGGCAAGCCGCTCGAACGGCGCAGCGACGCCGAGCAGGACCGGGCCGCGTCGGCGTCCGGCGTGGCGGCCGACCTGGTCGCCGGGCTCCGGGCGTTGAAGGGCATCGGCGCGGAGGCGACGGCGGCGCAGCGCTACCGGGTGACCAGCCGGTCGTCCATGGAGGCCGCGATCCGGGCCGCCCGGTCGCGGGCCTGGCTGGACGGCTCGATGCTGGCGATGACCGGGATCTTCCTGGCGGTCGTGGCGCTGGTCGGCGGGCGCCTCGCGGCGTCCGGGTCGATCACGGTCGGCGAACTGGTGGCGGCGGTGGGGTTGGCGCAGTTCCTCCTGTGGCCGCTGGCGGTGTTCTCGTGGGTGAACGGGCTGTTCGCGCAGGGCCGGGCGTCCGCCGCGCGGGTGGCCGAGGTGCTGGCCGCTCCCCCTGCCGTGCCGCCCGGCACGTCCCCGTTGCCGCCTTCGACGCCGGGGCGGGTCGAGCTGACCGACGTGGTGTCGGGGTCGCTGCGCGGCGTGTCGTTGACGGCGGAGCCCGGGGAGCTGCTCGGCGTGGTGGCCCGCGACCCGGCGGACGCGGTGTCCTTGCTCGCCGTGCTGGCGCGCGAGGTGGACCCCGAGTCGGGCACGGTGGCGTTGGACGGGCTGCCGCTGTCCACTGTGGAGGGTTCGGCGCTGCGGTCGGCGCTGCTGGTCGCGGCGCACGACGCCGACCTGTTCGAGGGTTCCGTGCGGGACAACGTCGCCGACGGCGGACCCCTGGTGGACGAGGCGATGGACGCGGCGCGCGTGGACGACGTGGCGCGCGCGCTGCCGGACGGCCTCGACACGGTCGTCTCGGCGCGGGGCCGGTCGCTGTCGGGCGGGCAGCGGCAGCGGGTGGCGCTGGCGCGCGCCCTGGCCGCCGCTCCCCCGGTGCTGGTGGTGCACGACCCGACGACCGCGGTGGACGCGGTGACCGAGGTGTCGCTGGCCGCCGGGATCAAGCGGGTGCGGCACGGTCTCACCACCATCGTGGTCGCGACGAGCCCGGCCCTGCTGGCCGCCGCCGACCGCGTGGTGTTCCTGGCTTCCGGCGTCGTCGCCGCGTCCGGCGCGCACGCCGACCTGGTCGCCGACGAGGACTACCGACTGGTGGTGTTGAGCTGATGCGCGAGTTGTTGGCGACCGCGTCCGGCGCCCGGACCTGGGCCGCCGTCCGCGACCTGGTGCGGCCGCGGCGGGGCGTCGCGTGGGCGGCGTTCCTGGTGCTGCTGGCGGGCACGGCGGTCGGGTTGGCCACCGCGCCGCTGCTCGGGCGGATCGTGGACCTGGTGGGCGCGGGCTCGTCCGACATCACGTGGCCCGTGGTGGTCCTGGTGCTGGTCGCGATCGTCCAAGGCGTGTCGACGGCGTTCGGCACGTCCCTGGTGGCGCGGCTCGGCGAGGGGATGCTGGCCGAGCTGCGGGAGAAGTTCGTGGCGCACGCGCTGCACCTGCCGCTGGAGCGGGTGGAGAACGCGGGCGCGGGCGACCTGACCTCGCGCGTGACCCGGGACGTGCAGGTGATCGCCGACGCGGTGCGCAACGCGCTGCCGGTGATGGCGCGTTCGGCGTTGACCATCGGGTTGACCGTGGTCGGCATCGCGGTGCTGGACTGGCGGTTCCTCATCCCAGTGGCGCTGGCGCTGCCGGTCCACGTGCACACCGTGCGCTGGTACGGCGGGCGCGCGGTGCGGCTGTACGCGGCGCAGCGCGTGGCGGTCGGCGTCCAGCAACAGCAGTTGCTCGACTCGATCGGCGGCGCGGCGACCGTGCGGACGTTCGGGTTGGCGTCGTCCCACGTGGCGCGCGTGCGGTCGCGGTCGCGGGAGGCGGTGGACCTGGCGTTGCGCGGCATCCGGCTGCTGACCCGGTTCTACGGCCGGCTGAACCTGGCCGAGTTCATCGGCCTGGCCGGTGTGCTGGTGACGGGGTTCCTGCTGGTGGGCGCGGGCGCCGCGTCGGTCGGCACGGCGACCGCCGCGGCCCTGTACTTCCACAGCCTCTTCAACCCGCTCAACGCGGCGCTGGCGCTGGCCGACGACGCGCAGGCCGCGACCGCGTCGCTGTCGCGGCTGGTGGGCGTGACGGACGAGCCGATGCCCGACCTGGCCGGGCGGGTCCGCCCGGTGGACACGACGATCAAGCTCGCCGGCGTCGGCCACTCCTATGTGGACGGACACCCGGTGCTCCGGGACGTGGACCTGGAGCTGGCCGCCGGTGAGCGGGTGGCGCTGGTCGGGGCGTCCGGCGCGGGCAAGACGACGTTGGCGAAGCTGATCGCGGGCGTGCACGAGCCGACCACCGGCAGCGTCAGCGTCGGCGGGGTGGCGCTGGGGTCGGCGGTGCGGTCGGTCGCGCTGATCACCCAGGAGGTGCACGTCTTCGCCGGGCCGCTGGCCGACGACCTGCGGCTGGCGAAGCCGGACGCGACGGACGACGAACTGCGGGACGCGTTGGACCGGGTGGGCGCGTCGGGCTGGGTGGCGGCGCTGCCGTCCGGACTGGACACGGTCGTCGGCGAGGGCGGTCACCGGCTGACGGTGGCGCAGGCGCAGCAGTTGGCGCTGGCGCGGCTGGTCCTGGCCGACCCGCCGGTGGCGATCCTCGACGAGGCGACCGCGGACGCGGGCAGCGCGGGCGCGCGGGAACTGGAGGAGGCGGCGGCGCGGGCGTTGGACGGGCGGACCGGCCTGCTCGTGGCGCACCGGCTCACGCAGGCGGCGACGGCGGACCGGGTGGTCGTGCTGGAGGCCGGCCGCGTGGTGGAGACCGGCTCCCACGAGGAGCTGCTCGCGGCCGGCGGCCGGTACGCGACGCTGTGGGAGGCATGGTCGGGGACGCGTTCCTAGCCGTCCCGCCCGGGAAGCCGTCCCCGCCCGGGAACGCGACGAGCGCCGCCACGGTCGTGACCGATGACGGCGCTCGCGCGCGGGCACGTGCCCCGGTCACCGCTCTTCCCTTCCGCTGGGAATCGCCGTGCGCGGCCATGCCCGTGCCCACTGTGGCCGGTGCCGGCCCTAGAAGATCACGACCAGCAGGACCACCGCCAGGACGATGGCGATGAGGGTCGGGATGGTCGCGGGCGACCTGCGGTAGTGGCTCTGCACGGTGGTGGTGCGGAACCAGCTGTGCGGCGCGTGCCGACGGTGTCGTCGAACCCAGGGCATCGTTGGCTCCCAACCTAGTCGTGTCCCCGACGATCACCTCTGACATACCCACGATCGGCGCCCGGAACACTTCCGGGTGACGACGCGCCGCCGCGGTCACGCTCTGCCGAGGGCGAAATCGGCGCGACGCACGGCGGTCCGGCCCTACCGTTGGGGCGTGGAGATCATCGAGGTAGTGCCCAACCTGCGGATGTTGCGGTTCCCGGTCGGGCAGGCGTACGTGTGGGCGGACGGCGACGCGCTGACCGTGATCGACACCGGCATCACCGGGTACGCGGAGCAGATCGCCGCCCTGGGCCGGGTCTCCCGGATCGTGCTGACGCACCACCACGACGACCACATCGGCTCGGCCGCCGCGCTGCGCGACCTGACCGGCGCCCCGGTGCACGCGCACCGCGCGGAGGCGCCGGTGGTCCGGGGCGACGCTCCGCCCGCGCCGTTCGACATCCCGCCCGAGGAGCGGGAGCTGTTCGACCGCATCACGCCGGGTGTGCCCGTCGCACCCCGCTCCCCCGTGGACCACGAGCTGGAGGAAGGCGACGTGCTGGACTTCGGCGGCGGCGCGCGGGTGCTGTCGGTCCCCGGCCACACGGCGGGCAGCATCGGCATCCACCTGCCGGACGCCGGAATCCTGTTCACCGGCGACACGGTGGCCACGTGGGACGGCGCGGCGATCCCCGGCGTCTTCAACACCGACCGGCCGTTGCTGCTGGAGTCGGTGCGCCGCCTGCTGGACCTCGACCCGGCGGTCCTCTGCGTCGGCCACGGCGACCCGCTGATGTCGGGGCGCTGAGGGAGCGACCCAGCCCTTGGCCTTCACGCCGCCGCCTCCCGCGCGGTCACGGCACGGGAAGCGGCGAGCGGTCGATCCGACGCGGGGTTGAGCGGTGTCCCCCGTCCTGCTCGGCGGGATGCCCGCCGGTGCCGGTCAGCCGGAACGGCGGGCGACGAAGGTCGTGGGCAGGACCACCGGGTCACCGGCGAGGGTCGCGCCTTCCAGCCGGGACAGCAGCAGGCGCGCGGCGGCCTCGCCCATCTCCCGCATCGGCTGCCGGACGGTGGTCAGCTCGGCGTGCGCGGCGATCGGGATGTCGTCGAAGCCGACCACGGCGACGTCGTCGGGCACCGTCCGGCCGGCCTCGCGCAACGCCCGCACCACGCCCAGCGCCGACAGGTCGTTCTGCGCGAACACGGCGTCGAACGGCAGCCCGGTGGCCATCAGCTTCTCCGTCGCCTCCGCGCCGCGCTCGGTGCCGAAGTCGCCTTCCACCACGAGCCGCGGGTCGACGTGCACGCCCGCCTCGCCGAGCGCGTCGAGGAACCCGTCCAGCCGCTCCCGCACGCACCCGAAGTTCGACGGGCCGGTGACCACGGCGAACGCCGTGCGGCCGGCCGCCACGAGGTGCTGCGCCGCGTCCTGCGCGCCTTCCCGGTTGGTGGTGGTCACCGACGGGAAACCGGGCCGGCTGCCCCGGTCGTCGATCATCACCACGGGCAGGCCCTGGTCGTGCAGCGTCTCGATGTAGCTCAACGTGTCCGGCGGCTCTATCACCAGCAGGCCGTCGAACGCCTTGGCCGACACGTGGCTGGCGAACTGCGCCAACGACTCCGCGCCGCGGTTGACCGTGTACAGCAGCAGGCCGTAGCCCTCGGCCTCCAGCTCGTCCACGGCGCCCTGGACGACCTCGCCGGTCCACGGCCAGGTCAGCGACGGCACGAGCATGCCGACGGTGCGGGCGCGGCCGCGGGCGAGGCCGACGGCCCGCGCGCTGGGCACGTAGCCGACGTCCGCGATCACCTGCCGCACCCGCGCCGCCGTGGCCGCGTCGACGTCCGGTTTGCCGTTGAGCACGCGTGACACGGTCGCCTTGCTCACCTGGGCGCGTTGGGCGACTTCGGCGATCGTGACTCGCACGGTGCACTCCTCGGCTGCGGACCCCACTGCGGCGGGGTGGTCCGTAACCGGTACCGAAACCGGTTACGGACACGCAGTCAACCCGTAGGCACACCCACCGTCAAGACCGTGTCACGCGAGAACCGCGTGCCCCGCGGGCGTCAACGCCGCCAGCACGGCGTGCCCGGCGGGCGTCAGCTCGGCCGGCACCCACGGCGCCGAGGCGTCCTGCCGCGCCGGCCGGACCAGTCCGGCGTGGGCCAGTTCGCGGGCGGTCACCTGGTCGCTGCACAGCAGCCCGTCCACCTTCAGGTCGGGTTCGCTGCTGCGGGTCACCTCGGCGCGGCCGGCCGCGATCGCGCGGAGCAGGGCACGCGCGCGGTGGTTCAACTCGTCATCCATGATCGTTTCACCGTTGTCCCCAGGATCTGTGGCACTGGGATTATCGCCGGGAACCCGAAAAGTCTTACCGGTATGGTCGATCCCATGGGGAGAGTCGCGGCGGTGAGCCTCAGCGGGGACCACACGTTCACGAAACCGACGCAGGACGTCATCACGCTCGTCGCCGGGCTCGGCGTGGCGGGCGACGCGCACCAGGGCGTCACGGTCAAGCACCGGTCGCGCGTGCGGCGCGACCCGACGCAGCCGAACCTCCGGCAGGTTCACCTGATGCACGCCGAGCTGCACGACGAGCTGAACGCGCTCGGCTTCGACGTCGCCGCCGGCCGCCTGGGCGAGAACGTGACCACGCGCGGGGTCGACCTGCTGGGCCTGCCGACCGGCACGCGGCTGCGCCTCGGGCCGCACGCCGTGGTCGAGGTGACCGGGCTGCGCAACCCGTGCCCGCAGATCGAGGCGTTCCGGGAGGGCCTCCTCAAGGAGGTCGTCGGCCGCGACGAGCACGGCAACGTCGTCCGCCGCGCGGGCATCATGTCGATCGTCCTGGTGGGCGGCGAGGTGCGACCGGGCGACGGGATCCAGGTGGAGCTGCCCGCCGAGCCGCACCGCCCGCTCGTCGTCGTGTGACCCGGTCCACCGAGGTCAGGCCGCCAGGCTGAGCAGTTCCGCCAACGCGGGCTCGTCGTCCAGGCGCGACACCGCGATCACCGGGGCCAACGCCCTGCTCCACGCGTGCAGCCGGTCGGCGTCCAGGCCGGCCGCGGCGGCGACGCGCTCGACCCGTGCCGCCACCCCGTCACGCCCGGCGGCGTCCAGCACGTAGTCCACGATGTCGAAGCACGGGTCGCCGACGCACGCCCGCGGGTCGATCGCGACCAGGCCACGCGCGCCGCCGTCCAGGACGTTGCCGAGGTGCAGGTCGCCGTGCAGCAGCACGCGTGGCTGCGCGTCGAGCAACGCGCGGCAGCGCGTCAGTGCCCGATCCCAGTCGCGTTCGCCGACGTGCGCGGCGACGGCGGGGTCGGCCAGCCGGCGGCCGATCCGGGCGAAGAACTCCTCGCACCGGTCGCGCAGGTCGAGCCAGTCGCCCTCGGGCCGCCGGACGCCGTGCAGCGACGCCACCAGTCCGGCCCACTCCTCCGGTGACGGCGGCACGGGCAGCTCATCGGCCATCGTGCCCGGCCGGACCGCCTCCATCAGCAGCGCGCCCGGCTCCTCCGCCGGCACCGCGGGCACCCTTCCGGACGGACCGAACAGCCGCAGCACCGCGCCCTGCTCGGCCAGGAAGCGGTGGTCCGGGCTCAGCTTCACCACGGCGGGCGCGCCGTCCGCCCGCGTGCAGGCCACCACGACCGACGACGCACCCTGCGGCAGGTCCTCCCCCAGCGCCAGGCCCCACCGGCCGGCCAGGTCCGCGGCCACCTCCGGCGCACGCGCGCTCCACCCGGCCACGGACGGGCCGAACCTCAGGGCCAACCGCCCGGTGATCTCCTCGACGTCCACCCGCGCCACGCTAACGCCGCCCGCAAGCGCATCAACGCCCGCGGGCGGCGTCCGGAATGGACGCCGCCCGCGGGGTGTGCGGAGATCATTCAGTTGTCGTGCCAGTCACCCGATGGTCACAGCGCCGGGTAGGCGTTGCGCATGAGCTCCTGGAACTGGGCCGAGAACCAGTGGCCCGACACCGGGGCGTTCGGCAGCGCACCCGAGGGGTTGTTGCCGTTGCGGACGTTGCCGGTGTACGTCGGGTCGCACATCCGGTCGAAGCCCTTGCCCTCGTTGTTCGGGATCTCGGTGCTCGAGCCGTCGGACTCGCCCGGCGGCTTGATCCAGACGTAGGCGTCGATACCGGGCTTCGGCGCCGCCTTCGGACGCTCGCCCAGGCCGGCACCGGACTGGTTGCACCAGTTGCCCTTCTGGTAGCGGCGGTCGATGCGCGACTCGTTCACGTACGCGTCCGCGGTGGTCGCGGTCGACTTCGCGGTGGGCCGGTTCGGGCCGCCCCAGCCGTTGCGCGAGGTGTCGATCAGCATGCCGATGCCGCTGTCGAAGCCCTGCTTGACGAGCTCGGCGCGCATCGCCGTGGCGAAGCCCAGCTCACCGTTGAAGTCGTTCCAGTCGACCCACTTGGCCTGTTCCTTCACCGGACGGCCACCGACCACGTCGTCCACCGTCCAGTACGGCTCCTCCAGCGCGGAGTAGTTCGCCGTGTTGGTGATGAAGCCGTGGATCTTGTCCTTGGTGGCGCCGTTCTTGCCCAGCAGCGACGCGAACATCTTGGCCGAGGAGTAGAAGTTGTCGTACTCCGGGACCGTGTCACCCCACCCGATCCAGCCGTGGTGGCCGGAGTCGATGTAGTTGTAGACGTTCGGGATGGCGCCCAGCTTGCCGATGGCGTACGAGACACCCTCGACGTAGTTGCCGTTCGCCTTCATGACGTCGCAGTTCGGCGTGGCGGTCGCACGCGGCGACACGTTGGTGACCAGGTTCGGCAGCGAGTCGATCTCGATGACCGCGACGATGCGCAGCTTCGAGTACTCCGGCCGGGACACGATGCTGGAGATCACATCGATGTACTCGGTCTTGTAGCGGCCGATCTCTGTCGGGCCCAGCTCACCGTTCGAGGCCAGCGCGGCGCAGTCGCGGCCGGGCAGGTTGTAGACGACGAACTGGAAGACCAGCTGACCGTCCGCACGGGCGGCGCGCTGCTTCTCGGCCTCGTTCAGGTGGTCGGCCAGACCCATGCTGCCGGTGGTCGGCGAGCCGTTGCCGGCGATCGCGCTGATCCGGTCCATCCACACACCGGTCGGCTGGTTCGCGATGCGCGAGCCACCCGGCTCGGCGGCGGCCAGGCGCGACCACTGCGGGTTCACGTACACGCCCGCGCCCACGTACGGGTTGTCGACCCGCGGACCACCGGGGTTGGTACCCGTGGTGGTGGTCGTCGTGGTCGTCGTCGTCGTGGTGGTGGTCGTGGTGGTGGTCGTGGTCGTCGTGTCGATCGACCCCGTGCACACCGTGCCGTTCAACCGGAACTGCGTGGGGGCCGGGTTGGACCCGGTCCACGAGCCGTTGAAGCCGGGCGTCACCGAAGCGCCGGTGCCGAGGTTGCCGGCCCAGGAGGGGTTGCGGACCGTCACGCGGCTCCCGGACTGGGAGAACGTGCCGTTCCAACCCTGCTGGACCCGCTGGCCGGCGGCGAAGTCCCACTCCAGCGTCCAACCGCCGGAAATGGCGTCACCGAGGTTGGTGACCGTGACGTTGGCGCCGAATCCGCCTTGCCACTGGCTACTGATCTGGTACGACACCCGGCACCCGGGGGCGGCGTTGGCGGTGGCCGTCGAAGCCACCACCCCGGCAACGGACAGAGCCGCCACCGAGGTCACCGCCAATGCCCCGGTGAGTTTCCGTGATCGTACGAATGTGCGCAGACTCATGCATCGCCTCCTTGCGTGCAACCCGCCATCTGGGAGCGCTCCCAGCGAATCCGCCGAATCGGGATTCGACGCAAGACCGAATCAGGGTGGCTGGGAGCGCTCCCAGACGTACCGTAACGCACGACACCTCGTGTTGACGAGGGGTTGACCTGGACATAATCCGCGTCCTCATCGGCCGTCGGAACCGGTCCCGGTCCCACTACCTGCGATTTCAGCCCTTCGGACGTCGATGGATTTGTCCGCCCCGCTTCGGCCGGAATCGATTCGGAGGGCAAATGGCAGCCGGCCCGATCACCTGTTCAGCCGATTGCCCGGGCAGCCGGGGAGCGGTCGTGCGTCGAATATTCGATTGGTTCTCCGGCGGTCGAACCCGCGCAAATATTTCGCAGATCGCCGAATGACTGTCGAACATTCGACGGCATTACCGCCCTAATGGCGGCCGGCGCCTTGATCCGAAAGGACGCGGACGGCCTCGTCCACGGCCGCGAGCCGAGCCCGCCGCACCGCCTCCGACAGCGGCCGCAGCGCCTCGTCCCTGGCCCGCGTCGCGGTCGCCGAGACCGCGCTGCCCGGCGCGTCGGACGCC
>NZ_JBHTLK010000023.1:0-49257 GCF_042678885.1 Saccharothrix hoggarensis | reverse complement strand
GCCGAGCCGGCGCAGCGCGGCGGCCTTCGCCCGGCTCGCGCCCTCGGCCACCACCACGGTGACCGGCACGCCCAGGGCGCGGCCCAGGGTGGCCACCGCGATGCCGTGGTTGCCCGAGGAGCCGGTGACGACCTCGCCGCACGGCTCGGCCAGCAGCGCGTTGGCCGCGCCGCGGATCTTGAAGGACCCGCCGCGCTGGACGTGCTCGGCCTTGAGCAGGACGCCGGGCACGGCGTCCAGGGCCAGCAGCGGCGTGCGGAGCACGTGCCCCTCGATGCGCCGTGCGGCGGCGAGCACGTCGGCCGTGCCCAGCCTGATGTCGAGGCGGGTCACCGCGCACCCCCGGCGAGCGCCACGCGGTCGACCTTGCCGCTGCGGGTGGTGGGGAAGCGGTCCAGCCGGGTGAAGTGCCGGGGCATCAGGTGCGGCGGCAGCGCCTCGGCCAGGTGGGCGCGCAGCGCCGTGTCGCGGACCTGCGCCAGCTCGCCGGTGACGTGCGCGACGAGGTAGGCGCGCTGCTGGTCGTCGGTGGCCGCGGTGACCGCCGCGCCGGTGACGGCGGGGTGGGTCAGCAGGACCGCCTCGACCTCGGCCGGGTCGACCCGGTAGCCGCGGACCTTGATCTGCCGGTCGTTGCGCCCCAGGTACTCCAGCACCCCGTCCGGCCGCCGCCGGGCCAGGTCGCCGGTGCGGTACAGGCGCGCGCCCGGCTCCCCGCACGGGTCGGGCACGAACCGCGTCGCGGTGAGGCCCGGCCGGTTGAGGTAGCCGCGGGCCACGCCGACACCGCCGAGGTAGACCTCGCCGACCTCGCCGTCCGGCACCGGCCGCATCCCGCCGTCCAGCAGCCGCGCCACCACGTCGTCCAGCGGCGCGCCGATCAGGTCGACGTCCGCCTCGGGCCGTGCGGGCACCTCGTGGCGGGTGGACGTCATGGTGCACTCGGTCGGCCCGTACTGGTTGACCAGCCTGCCCGGCACCAGCGACCGGCCGCCGGCGGCCAGGAACGGGCGCAGGGACTCGCCGCTGGTCGCCACCAGCCGCACGTCCCGCAGCGCCCGTGCCGCGCCGTCCTGGCGGGACAGGAAGGTCAGGAACGACGGGGTGGTGCTCAGGATCGTGTTGACGCCGTAGGCCCGCACGGCCTCGAACAGCTCTTCGGGGCGCAGCAGCGCCGACCGGGGCAGCACCACCAGGCTGCCGCCCGCGAGCAGCGGGGCCAGGGTGTCGCGGATCGAGGCGTCGTAGCCCAGCGGTGCCAGCTGGAGCGCCACGGTGTCCGGGCCGAGGTCGTTGTCGCGCACCGTCGACCGCAGGTAGGCCCGCAGGGAGCGGTGCTCGACCAGCACGGCGTTGGGTGCGCCGGTGGAGCCGGAGGTGTGGCTGACGTAGGCCAGCGACCGGGGGTCCGCCGGCCCTTCGGGCAGCGGCGCGACGGGGTCAGCGGTCGCGTCCTCCCCGACCAGGACGGTGGGTCCGGGCACGGTGAACCGCCCGGCGAGGCGCCGGCTGGTCACCAGTGCCCGAGCGCCGTCCAGCAGCGCGGCGACCCGCTTGGGCGGCAGGTCGGTGTCCACGGTGAGGAAGGCGCCGTGCGCCCGCAGCACCGCCGCCATCGCGACGACCGCGTCCACGCCGCGCTCCAGCGCGATCCCGCAGACCACCTCGGGCCCGACGCCGTGGCCGCGCAGGACCTGGGCCAGCCGGTCGGCGCGCCGGACGAGGTCGGAGTGGGTGAGCACGCCGTCGGGGGTGACGACGGCCGGGTGGTCGTGGTGGCCGGCCGCGTCCAGCCCGCCCAGGTCGAGCCCAGGCCAGCCGAGCGCAGGTCGGTCGAGCACGGCCGTGTCGGCCCGACCCGTGTCAGTCGTGGACATGTCAGTCCCGCCCGGTCTGGTCGAAGGCGACGAAGCGCAGCTCGGAGCTGTACTTGGCGCCGGTGTGGTCGGTCAGCCACGCCTGCTCGGGGTTGGGCAGCATCTCCGACACGGTCAGCCGCGCCGAGGGGTCCTTGCGGGCCAGCCGGCGCGCGGCCTTGGCCAGCACGTTGACGTAGACGGGGCTGTCGAAGTCGACGTAGAACGGCCGCGGCTCGGCGGGGGAGACGATGAAGGCGTAGCGGGGCAGCTCGTGCTCGTCGCGCCACGCCCGCGCGCGCACGAACCGGCGGGCCTCGTGCTTCTCGGCCGCGAACTCCAGCGACTCCGCGGTGAACCGCCAGGTCTCGCGGGCGACCACCACGTTGTCGACGGTCACCCGCGGCGAGTGGTCGCCCGCCGCGCGGAGGCTGAACCGGTCCATGACCCGCGCGGTCAGCGCGTTGCCGAACACGTCGATCACCGGGAACACCGCGCCGTCGGGCAGCACCGCGACCAGGTCGCCGTCGCGCTCCTCGACCAGGACGTCCGCGCCCATCGCGGTGCGCGGGCGGTGCGGGTCGGCGGTGTGGTCGACCATGCCCACCAGGTAGTCCTGCGGCCGGTTGAGCGCCGGGCGGCTGCGGGTGTTCCAGCGCGGCGGCTGCTCCTTGGGCAGCATCGGCATCAGCCGGGGGCCGGGGTAGTCGACGTCGGTCTCGGCCAGCAGCTCGTCCTGGTCGGGGTGCTGCATCACGAACAGCGAGGCGCTCATGGTGTTCACGCCCACGTGCAGCTCGCCCAGCACCAGCTCGAACTCGCCGCGCTCGACCGCGGCCGCGTCCTCGGCGACGACGAACACGTCCGGGCTGATGTAGCGGGCGACGTTCCAGCCCGTGGCGGGCTCCTCGAAGGCCTCGCGGACCTGGTCGGCGATCTCCGCGGACGACAGCCGCACCCGCCGCGCGCCCTCGGGCGCGTCCACGATGGCCTCCCAGCGCCGCTGCAACTCGGCCTGCACGCGGTCGGCGTCGGCGATCGAGTCGGGGTGCGGCACCGGCAGGCACGCCATCCACAGGGACGCCAGGTCGACCACGGGACCCTTGGCGCGCAACGACTCGAACGCCTCCCGCAGGTGTCCCCGGGCGATCTCGGCGTACCGGTTGGTCATCCACCGCGCCGCCGTCAGGCACTGCGCCAGCGGGGTCAGCTCGTCCAGCACGGCCGAGCCCAGCCGGGCGGTCGCGGCCCGGCGCGAGTCGGAGTAGACCAGCGCGCGGTTGGCGGAGGTCTTCGCGCCCTTCTCGCGCTGCGCCGACGTCCGCGTGGTCTCCACGAAGTCGTTCTCCAGCGCGGACATCGCCTCCAGCAACGCGTCGGCGTCGCCCAGCGCCGCCCGCACCCGCTCCCGGCCGCGTCGCAGCACCTCGATCCGGTCCAGCGCCCACCCCCGCACCTCCGGGTCGCCGACCCGCTCGACGATGGCGCGCAGCGCCAGGTCGGGGTGGGCGCTGGCGGGGACGTCGATGCGCCAGGTGACCCAACGCCGGCGCACCAGCTCGTCCAGCGCGTCGAGCACGCCGTCCAGGTCGCGGCCGAGCCGTTCGGCGATCTCCACCGGCTGGTGGGCGCCGTCGCACAGCCGCAGCACGTCCTCCAGGCCGTCGGCCAGCGGGACGGCGGCGCGACCGGGCAGGCTCACCGCGCCGTCGGCGATCCTGGCGAACGACACCCGGCGCGGCGGCACCCACCGGCGCATCCCCGGCTCGGCGCCGATGACCTTGGCCAGCGCGTCGATGCCCCAGCTGGAGAAGTACACCTCCGAGCAGGCCAGGAAGTCCTCGCCCGGCACGGTGGTGATGCCGCGCGGGCCGTCCAGGTCCCAGCTGCCCCAGCCCACCGGGCCGAAGAAGCCGATGGTGTCGTTCTTGACGCAGAACCGCTGCCAGTAGTGCGCCACCAGCTCCTCGCGCTGCCGCGGCATGCTGGTGCGCCCCGCCGCGGTGGGCGTCCACGCCAGGAACGGCGCGATCCCCGAGCCGAGCACCGCCTTGTTCTGCCACGCCAGCGCCGTGCGGAACCTCGGCTGGGAGGCGATGTCCTGCAACTCGCGGGCCGTGCGCACCGCGGCCTCGTCGAAGAACGCCTCGAACTCCTCCCACTCCGGACCCGTCCACCGGTCGCGGGGCGGCACGTCGGTGAACTTGTCGGCGGCCACCCCCAGTCCCGGTGGGGCGAGGCGGAGCACACCGGCGGCCGGGAAACCCGTCCCGCGCAGGGCGAACTGGCTCCACAGCCGCCAACCGCCTCCGGGCAACAGCACCGTTCCAGCCACGCTGACCATCCCTTCCCAGCTCTCCCGAGGGCTTCGTCAGCCCCGCTGCCCCATCCGCTCGCGGAGGCTCCGCGGCCGCATGTCGGTCCACACCCGCTCGATGTGGTCGAGGCAGACCGCGCGCGGCCCCTCGGTCCCGTCGGCGACCCAGCCGGGCGGCAGGTCGCGGTCGGCGGGCCAGATCGAGTACTGCTCCTCGTCGTTGGTGACGACCCGGTACACCCGCTCGTCCTGTGTCATCGGCGCTCCCCGATCGGTCGGTCGCTCTGGTTGCCGGACCGACGATGCCGCCGGGCGGGGCGCCGCAGTAGAGAAGAAAGCGCAGACACGACGGCAACCGCGCCGTGCCGCTTCTTCCCTGGTGAGGGGCCTGTCCCGGCGAGCAGTCTTCGTGGCAACTCAGCTCGCAGGGAGGCCGACAGTGAACGAAGGCGCACCGCACACAGCGACGGACCACGGCGCGGTCTCCTCCGCGCAGCGGCGGCTGTGGTTCCTGGAACAGCTCACCCGTGGCTCCTCCGACAACCTGCTGCCGCTGGCGCTGCGCGTCCGCGGCGCGCTGGACGTGCCCGCGCTGGAGCGGGCGCTGGCCGGGATCGTCGAGCGCCACGAGGTGCTGCGCACCAGGTTCACCGCCGTGGACGGCGAGCCGGTTCCCGTGCTGGACCCGCCGGGCGCGGTCGTGCTGCGCCGCGTCGACGCCCGCGACCCGGAGGAGGTGTTCGCCCGCGAGCTGCGCCGCCCGCTGGACCTGGCGGCGGAGGCGCCGGTGCGGGCGGTGCTGGCGCGCCTGGCCGAGGACGACCACCTGCTGCTGCTGGTCGTGCACCACATCGCCGTCGACGGCTGGTCGTGGGACGTGCTGCTGCGCGAGCTCGACGCGGGGTACCGGGGCGAGGAGCTGCCCGCACCGCGTCACCAGTACGCCGACTTCGCCGCGTGGCAGAACCAGCGGCTCACGCCGGCGCGGGTCGAGCGTCTGCTGGCGCACTGGACCGGGCGCCTGACCGGGGTGGCGTCGCTCGCGCTGCCGACCGACCGCCCCCGGCCCGAGGTCTGGGACGGTTCCGTGGAGCTGGTGCGCTTCCGCGTGCCCGCCGACCTGCTCGCCCGCGTGGACGCCGCCGCCCGCGAGCGCCGGGCCACCCGCTACATGCTGCTGCTCGCGGTCTACCAGTCGTTGCTGGGCCACTACAGCGGGCGCACGGACATCGCGACCTGCACCACGATGGCCGACCGGAGCGGCCCGCTGGACGTGTCGAACCTGGTCGGGCCCTTCGTCAACACCGTGGTGCTGCGCTCGGACCTGGGTGGGCGGCCGTCGTTCGACGCCCTGCTGCGCCGGGTCCGCGACACCGTGCTCAAGGACCTCTCCCACGCCGAGGCGCCGTTCGACCGCGTGGTCGGCGCGCTGGGCATGGAGCGCGACCTGTCCCGCCACCCGCTGGCGCAGGCGTCGTTCACCCTGCTCAACACCGTCCACCAGCCGGCCGCCCTGCGCGGCCTGGACGCGACGCTGGTCGGGGCGCCGCTGGGCGGCACCGACATGGACGTGTTCCTCGACCTCAACCTGATGCCCGACGGCAGCCTCGCCGCCCGCCTCCAGTACGCCACCGCGCTGTTCGACGACGACACGATGCGGCAGTTCGCCGACGGGTTCCTGAGCCTGCTCACCGCCGTGCTCGACGACCCCGACGCACCGGTGGCCGACCTGGCCGCCGCCCTGCCTCCGCTGCCCGGCCGGGCATTGCTGGACTCCTGGGGCGGTCCCGCCGAGACGCCGGCGCCCGCCGCGCCGCTCGTGGTCCGCGGGCACGGTTCGGCCCCGGCGCTGGTGTGCGGCGACGACGTCGTCAGCTACGACCGGCTCGACGCCCTGGTGGGCGGGCTGTTCGCGCTGCTGCGCGACTCCGGCGTGCGCCGGGGCGACGCGGTCGGCGTGTGCGTGCCCCGCGGCACGTGGTCGGTGGTGGCCATGCTCGCGGTGTGGCGCGCGGGTGGCGCGTACGTGCCGCTGGACCCGGCCCTGCCGCCCGACCGGCTGGCGTTCATGGTCGCCGACGCCGACGTGCGCTGCGTCGTCGGTGACGCCGACATCGCCGGGGTGCGCCGCGTGTCCGTGGCCGACGTCGTCCCCGACGCCACCGCGCCCGTCGTGACGCCGGACCCGTCCGACCTGGCCTACGTCATCTTCACGTCGGGCTCCTCGGGGCGGCCCAAGGCCGTCGGCGTCGAGCACGGCGCGCTGGCCGCGCACGTGGCCGCCGCCCGCGATCGCTACGGCGTCACCGCCGAGGACCGGGTGCTCGCGTTCTCCTCCTTCTCCTTCGACGCCTCCCTCGACCAGCTGCTGCCGGCGCTGACCAGCGGCGCGACGGTGGTCGTCCGGCCCGACGAGCAGTGGCTGCCCACGCGGGTCCCCGCGATCGTGGCGCGGCACGGCATCACCGTGGCCAACTTCCCGCCGACCTACTGGAGCGAGCTGGCGCTGTCGCTGACCGGCGGCGCGGGGCTGGAGTCGTTGCGGCTGCTCATCCTCGGCGGCGAGGCCGTCCCCACGGGGGCGCTGGCCGCCTGGCTGCGGCACGCGCCGCACGTGCGGGTGCTCAACGCCTACGGCCCCACCGAGACCGTGGTCACCGCCACCACCCACGAGCTCACCGACGCCGACCGCGTCCCCATCGGCCGGTCGCTGGGCGGCAGGCGCGTCCTCGTCGTCGACGAGCACGGTGACCCGGTCGGCCTCGGCGTCCCCGGTGAGCTGCTGGTCGGCGGACCGGAGCTGGCCCGCGGCTACCTCGGCCGCCCGGCGCTGACCGCCGAGCGGTTCGTCCCCGACCCGCGCGGCGGCCGGCTCTACCGCACCGGCGACCTCGTGCGCTGGGGGGCCGAAGGCGACCTGGAGTTCCTGGGCCGGGTCGACGACCAGGTGAAGATCCGCGGCTTCCGGGTGGAGCTGGGCGAGGTCGAGTCGGCGCTGTCGGGCTGCGCGGGCGTGCTGGCCGCGGCGGCGGCGGTCAAGGCCGACCCGCACGGCGGGCAGGTCCTCGTCGGCTACGTCGTCGGCGACGACTCCCTCCCCGGAACGGCCGCGCTGCGGGCGGAGCTGTCGCGCCGGCTGCCGCACTACGCGGTGCCGTCGGAGGTCGTTCGGCTCGACGCCCTGCCCGTGACGGCTTCCGGCAAGCTCGACCGCGCCGCCCTGCCGGACCCCAGGCCCGACCGCGCGGCCACCGGGGCCGCCTACACCGCGCCCCGCGACGACGTCGAGCGCGAGATCGCCCGCATCTGGGGCGAGGTCCTGGGCGTGGACGGCATCGGCATCGACGACGGGTTCTTCGACCTCGGCGGGCACTCGCTGCTCGCCACGATGGCCGTCTCCCGCATCGCCGAGCGCCTGGAGCGCGACGTGGAGCTGCGCACCCTGTTCGAGAACCCGCGCATCCGCGAGTTCGGCCCGCTGGTCGCCGCGGCCCGCCCGGTCACCACCGCCGGCGTCGTCCCGGTCGACCGCGGCGGTCCGCTGCCGATGTCCTTCGCCCAGGAGCGGCTGTGGTTCCTCGACCGCATGTCCGACTCCGGCGAGGACTACGTGCTGTGGTTCTCCTGGCGGGTGCGCGGGCCGCTGGACGCCGACGCCTGGGAAGCCGCGCTGGGTGACGTCGTCGCCAGGCACGAGGTGCTGCGCACCGCCCTGGTCGAGGTCGACGGGCACCCGGTGCAGCTCGTCCACGACGACGTGCCGGCGCCGCTGGAGCGCCACGCGTGCGCCGACGTCGAGGAGGTCCGCGCGCGGGCCAAGGAGTTCGCCGCGGCCCGCTTCGACCTCGACCGCCCGCCGCTGGTCCGCTCCGGCCTGTGGGAGCTGGGGCCCGACGACCACGTGCTGGTGCTGTCGTTCCACCACGTGGCCACCGACGGCTGGTCCAAGGACGTCGTCGTCGATGAGCTGACCCGCTCCTACGTCGCCCGCCTCGCCGGGCGCGCGGCCGACCTGCCCGACGTGCCCGTGCAGTACGGCGACTACGCGGTGTGGCAGCGCGGCCTGCTCGCGTCGGGCTCGCTGGACGCCCAGCTGGAGCACTGGCGGGCGGCCCTGGACGGCGTGCCCGTGCTGGAGCTGCCGACCGACCGCCCCCGCCCGGCCACCCGGTCGGCACGCGGCGGCGCGGTGGAGGTGCCGTTGCCGCGGGAGCTGGCCGCGGGCCTCGACGAGCTGGCCCAGCGCTGCGGCACGACCCGGTTCACGGTGCTGCTGGCGGTGTTCCAGGCGGTGCTGGCCCGCTGGTCGGGGCAGACCGACATCGCGGTGGGCACCCCGGTCGCCGGGCGCGGACGGGTGGAGCTGGAGCGGCTCATCGGGTTCTTCGTCAACACCGTGGTGCTGCGCTCGGACCTGTCCGGCGGACCGTCCTTCGTGGACCTCGTGGCGCGGGTGCGCGGCACGGTGCTGGGCGCCTTCGACAACCAGGACGTGCCGTTCGAGCGGCTGGTGGAGGAGCTGCGGCCCGAGCGCGACCCGTCGCGCAACCCGCTGTTCCAGGTGATGTTCGACGTGCAGGAGAGCGCGGTGTCCACCGGGATGGCCGCGCCGGGCCTGGAGTTCGAGGGCTTCACGCTGCCGTGGGAGTCGGCGAAGTTCGACCTGACGGCGACGTTCCTGCTCGACCCCGACCGGTTCTCGCTGGACGTGGAGTACAGCGCCGACCTGTTCGACGAGGTGTCCGCGGTGCGGCTGGCGGAGCACGTGACCCGCGTGCTGCGGGCCGTGGTCGCCGACCCGCACGCCGACGTCGCCCGCCTCGACCTGCTCTCCCCGCGGGAACGCGCCGCGCTGACCGCCGCGCCGGCGGTCGTGCCGACGCCGCCGCTGAAGGTCTCGGGGGACGCGGGGGACACCGCGCTGGTGTGCGGCGAGCGGACCCTGACCTACCGCGAGCTGGGCGCGCTGGTCGGCGGTCTCGCGTCGGCGCTGGCCGACGCGGGCGTGCGGCTCGGCGACCCGGTCGGCGTGTGCCTCGGCCGGGGCGTGTGGTCGGTGGCGGCGATGCTGGCGGTGTGGCGCGCCGGCGGCGCGTACGTCCCGCTGGACCCGAAGTTCCCGTTGGAGCGGCTGCGGTTCATGCTCGCCGAGGCGGGCGCGCGGCTGGTGGTCGCCGACGGCGGCACGGCGGGCGCGCTGGCCGGGCTGGATGTCGGGATCGTCCCCGTCGAGGGTGTCGTGCCCGCCTCGCGGCCCGCCGCTGGCGTGGACCCCGCCGGCGTGGACCCCGCTGGCGTGGACCTCGCCGACGTGGACCTCGCTGGCGTGGACCCGGCCGGCGTGATCTCCCTCGACGTGGACCCCGGCGACCTGGCCTACGTCATCTTCACCTCCGGCTCCACCGGGCGGCCCAAGGCCGTGGGCGTCGACCACGGCCCGCTCGCCGCGCACGTGGCCGCCGCCCGCGACCTGTTCCGCCTCACGTCCGCCGACCGGGTGCTGTCGTTCGCCTCGCTGTCCTTCGACGCCTCGCTGGAGCAGCTCCTGCCCGCGCTGACCGTCGGCGCCCGCGTGGTGCTGCGGCCCGACGAGGTGTGGTCGGTGGACGAGCTGGCCGCGGAGGTCCGCTCGCACGGCGTCACCGTCGCCGAGCTCACCCCGTCGTACTGGGAGGAGGTCGTGGCCCGCCTCGGCGACCTGGCCGGCGACCTGGCGTCGCTGCGGCTGCTGGTCACCGGCGGCGAGGCGCTGCCCGCCACCCCGCTGGGCCGCTGGTTCGAGCTGCTGCCGCACGTCCCGGTGGTCAACACCTACGGCCCCACCGAATCCGTCATCTCCGCCACCGCCCACGTGGTCACCGCGCCGGTCGCAGGCCGCGTCCCCATCGGCGTCGCGCTGGGCGCGCGCACCCTGCACGTGGTCGACACCCTCGGCCGGCCGGTGCCCGACGGCATTCCCGGCGAGCTCCTCGTCGGCGGACCGGAGCTGGCCCGCGGCTACCTCGGCCACCCCGACCTGACCGCGGAGCGGTTCCCGGCCAACCCGTTCGGCGCGGGCCGCGTCTACCGCACCGGCGACCTCGTGCGCCGCCTGCCCGGTGGGGAGCTGGAGTTCCTCGGCCGGGTGGACGACCAGGTCAAGATCCGCGGGTTCCGCATCGAACCCGGCGAGGTCGAGGCGGTGCTCCAGGGCTGCGCCGGTGTGCGCGGCGCGGCCGTCGTGGTCCGCGAGGTCCGGGGCGACCGCGCCCTGGTCGCCTACGCCGCCGGGGACCACCTCGACGGCGACCGGCTCGCCGCGTGGTGCCGCGACCGGCTCCCCGCCTACCTGGTGCCCTCGGCGTTCGTCGTGCTCGACGCCCTGCCGCTGACCGTGCAGGGCAAGCTCGACACCGCCGCGCTGCCCGACCCCGAGGTCCCCGCGACGGCCGAGTTCGTCCCGCCCACGTCACCCACCGAGGTGGTCCTCGCCCAGATCTGGGCCGAGGTGCTCGGGGTGGAGCGGGTCGGCCTGCACGACGACTTCTTCGCGCTGGGGGGCCACTCCATGCGCGCCGTGGCCGCCGCCTCCCGGGTGCGCGCCGCGTTCGACTGCGCCATCGCGGTGCGCGAGCTGTTCGAGAACCCCACCGTCGCGCTGCTCGCGGCCGAGGTGGAACGCCTGCTGGTCGAGCAGATCTCCGCGATGAGCGACGACGAGATCGACCTGTCCCTGTCGCTTGACGCCGCATTCTGAGACGAACCGGACGGAGCCCGTCATGACCACCTCGGAGATCAACCCCACCCGTTCCGGTCTGTCCCCGGCGGCCCGCGCGCTGCTGGAGCGGCGCCTGCGCGGCCTCACCGCCGCGCCGACCGGCATCCCCCGCCAGGAGCCGCGGCCCGGACGAGCACCCCTGTCCGCGGCGCAGCAGCGCCTGTACTTCCTCGACCAGCTCGCACCGGGCGGCACCGAGTACCTGATGCCCGCCGCGTGGCGGTTGACCGGCCCGCTCGACGCCGCCGCGCTGGCGGGCGCGGTGGACGACCTCGTCGCCCGGCACGAGCAGCTGCGCGTGGTCTTCCCCGCCGAGGACGGCGTGCCGTTCCAGCGGGTCCTGCCGCATGGCGCGCCGATGGCGGTGGTCGAGGCCGACGCCGACGACGTCGCCGGGACCGTGCGGGCCGCCGCCGTGCGCCCGTTCGACCTGGCCGCCGAACCGGCCTTCCAAGCCACGTTGGTGCGCGTCACCGGCACCGACCACGTGCTCGTGCTGGCGATGCACCACATCGTCACCGACGGCTGGTCGCTGGACGTCCTCGTGCGCGACCTGCGCGAGCTGTACCGGGCCCGCCTGGCGGGCGAGGCGCCACGCCTGACGCCCACCCCGATCGAGTACACCGACTACGCGGTGTGGCAGCGCGCCGCCGACGAGACCGCGGACTTGGAGCACTGGCGCACCGCGCTGGCCGGGCTGACGCCGCTGGAGCTGCCCACCGACCACCCGCGCCCGAAGGAGCGCTCGCACGAGGGCGCCGTGCACACCGTCGAGCTGCCCGCCGACCTGGCGGCGGCCGTCACCGCCGCCGACGCCACCCCGTTCACCACGATCATGGCCGCGTTCCAGGCCGCGCTGGGCTTCCACAGCGGGCAGGACGACGTCGCGATCGGCACCATCACCGCCAACCGCGACCGCGCCGAGACCGAGGGGCTGGTCGGGTTCTTCGTCAACACCCTGGTCATGCGCGCCGACCTGTCCGGCGAGCCCACCTGCGCGCAGGTCCTCGACCGCGCCCGGGAACGGGTGCTGGGCGCGCTGAGCCACCAGTCCCTGCCGTTCGAGCGCGTCGTGGACGAGCTGAGCCCCGAGCGCGACCTGTCGCGCAACCCGCTGTTCCAGGTCCTGTTCGCCTACTCCGAGTCCGGCGGCGGCGCCTTCTCGCTCGGGGGGACCGTGGCGCGGGCGTTCCCGATCGCGCTGACCACGGCCAAGTTCGACCTGTCCCTGGAGGCCGTCGGCCACGACGGCGGCTACCGGTTGGCGTTCGTCTACCGCCCCGACCTGTTCGAGCACGACTCCGTGGCGCGGCTGGCCGACCACACCGTCGCCGTGCTGCGGGCGTTCTTCGAGCGTCCCGACGAGCCGCTGGGCTCGGTGCAGCTGCTGGGGGAGGCCGAGCGCGCGTTCCTGCTCGGCCCGGACGGTCCGGCGGCCTCCGGCGCCGCGGCGGGCCTGCCGCGGCTGGTCCTCGACCGGGTGGCCGACCACGTCGCCGCCACCCCGGACGCGATCGCCGTCACCGGTGGCGGCCGGTCGCTGACCTACGCCGAGCTCGACGCCCGTGCCACGGCGCTGGCCTCACGGTTGCGGGCGCTGGGCGCCGGCCGGGAGAGTCTGGTCGGGGTGTGCCTGGCGCGCACCGCCGACCTGGCGGTGGACCTGCTGGGCGTGTGGCGCGCCGGCGCCGCCTACCTGCCCCTGGACCCGCGCCACCCGCGGCAGCGCGTGGAGTTCACCGTCGCCGACGCGGGCGTGTCGCTGGTCGTGGCCGACGACACCGGCCGCGCCGCGCTGGACGGCCTGCCCGTCACCCTGGTCGACCCGGACGGACCCGGGGTGGACACCGCCTCGGTGGAGGTGCGAGCCGACGACCTGGCCTACGTCATCTACACCTCGGGGTCCACCGGCAAGCCGAAGGGCGTCGAGGTCACGCACGCCAACGCCGCCTGGCTGTTCGACGCCGCCGACCGGATGTTCGACTTCGGCCCCGGTGACGTGTGGTCGCTGATGCACTCCGCGGCGTTCGACTTCTCCGTGTGGGAGCTGTGGGGGCCGCTGAGCAGCGGCGGTCGCGTCGTGGTGCTCACCGGCGAGGAGACCCGCGACCCCGACGCCGTGCACCGGGTGCTGCGCGACGAGGGCGTCACCGTGCTCAGCCAGACCCCGGCCGCCTTCAAGGGCCTGCGCGCGCACCTGGCGCAGCACGGGCACACCTTCGACGGGCTGGCGCTGCGCACCGTCGTGTTCGGCGGGGACGCCTTCGACACCCGCGACTACCGCGACTGGTTCACCGCGCCGGGCCGCAAGCCCGCGCTGGTCAACATGTACGGCATCACCGAGACCACGGTGCACGTCACCTACCGGCTCATCACCGAGGCCGACGTCACCGCGGGTGACGGCGCGGAGCGCTCGCCCATCGGCCGTCCGCTGCCCGGCCAGCACGGCTACGTGCTGGACCGCCACGGTCGCCTGGTTCCGGTGGGCACGGTCGGCGAGCTGCACATCGCGGGCGGCGGCGTGGCCCGCGGCTACCGCAACCGGCCCGAGCTGACCGCCGAGCGCTTCCCGCGCGGCCCGCTGGGCGGGCGCGTCTACAAGACCGGCGACCTGGTGCGGGTGCTGCCCGACGGGCAGCTCGGCTACGTCGGCCGCGCCGACAACCAGGTCAAGATCCGGGGCTTCCGCATCGAGCCCGGCGAGGTCGAGAGCGCCCTCAGCGGCTGCCCGGGCATCGCCGACGCCACCGTCGTCGCCCAGCCGGGACCGCAGGGCGCGCGCCTCGTCGGCCACGTCGTGCTCGCCGAGGGCGCCCGGCTGGACCCGTCCGCGCTGCGCGACCGGTTGCGCGCGAGCCTGCCCGACTACATGGTCCCCGCGCTGTTCGTCCGCCACGACCGGCTCCCGCTGACCTCCAACGGCAAGGTCGACCGGGCCGCGCTGGCCGCCGTCGAGGCGGGCGGCGTGCGCACCCAGCCCGACCACGTGCGGCCGCGCACCCCGACCGAGCGGGCGCTCGCCGCCATCTGGGCGGAGGTCGTCGGCGCCGACCGGGTCGGCCTGGGCGACAACTTCTTCGACCTGGGCGGCGACTCGATCCTCGCCCTGCGCGTCGTCGGCCTCGCCCGCGCGGCCGGCCTCGGGCTGAGCGTGGCCGACCTGTTCCGCGCCCGCACGCTGGGCGACCTCGTCGCGCTGGCGGGCGCCGCGCAGGACGAGCCGGAGCCGGTCGAGCCGTTCTCGCTGCTCGACCCGGCCGACCGCGCCCGGCTGCCGGAGGGCCTGGTCGACGCCTACCCGCTGACCATGCTCCAGGCGGGGATGCTGCACGAGATGCTGGCCGACCCGCACCGCGCGGCCTACCACAACGTCACCGACCTCAAGATCACCGTCCCGGAGGGCTTCGACCTCGCCGCGTTCCAGGCCGCCGCCGACGAGGTGGTGCGCCGGCACGACATCCTGCGGACGTCCATCGACCTGGTGGGCTTCCGCGAGCCGCTGCAACTGGTGCACCCCGCCGCCGAGCTGCCGATCGGCTACTCCGACCTGCGCGGCCTGTCGCGCACCGAGCAGCGCGCGGCGCTGCGCCGGTTCGTCGACGCCGAGTTCGCCCGCCGCTTCGACCTGGCCGCGCCGCCGCTGGTGCGCATCCACCTGCACCGGCTCACCGAGCACGAGCTGAGGCTCACCCTCACCGACTGCCACGTGGTGCTCGACGGCTGGAGCCTCACCTCGCTCATCGCCGACCTGCTCGACCTGCACCGCCAGGCCGTCGAGGGGCGCACGCCGCAGCTGCCGCCGTCGCCGCGCTTCGCCGAGTACGTCGCGCTGGAGCTGGCCGCGCTGGAGTCGCCGGAGGGCCTGGAGTTCTGGCGCGACGAGCTGGAGGAGTTCCGGCCGGTGCGCTTCGGCCACCGCGAATCGCGGTCGGACGAGGTCATCCACGAGGTGCGCCGCTCCTTCGGCGGGCTCACCGAGGCCATCGGGCGGCTGGCGACGCTCGCGGGCGTGCCGCGCCGCACGGTCCTGCTGGCCGCGTTCCACCACACCATGAGCCTGTTCGCCGAGCCGGGCGACCCCGTCGGCGGCCACTCCATCGGCCTGGCCACCAACGGCAGGCCCGAGCAGGAGGGCGCGGACCGGATGCGCGGGCTGTTCCTCAACACCGTGCCGTTCGGCGTGCGCCGCACCGGCGTCACCTGGTTGGACCTGGTGCGCGACACCTTCGTCGCCGAGCAGGACATGCTGCCGCACCGCCGCGTCCCGCTGGCGCGCATGGCGCGCTTCCGCCCCGGCGAGCCCAACCTCGTCGAGGTGATCTTCAACTACGTCAACTTCCACCGGCTCACCAGCGACACCTGGGAGGAGTCGCTGGAGATCGCCCGCACCATGTTCCCGCTGCTGGTCAACACCAGCGTCAACGGCTTCACCCTGGACGTCGACCCCACCCGCGTCGACCCGGCCACCGCCGAGCAGCTCGCCGACGTCTTCCGCGACCTGCTGGAGACGATGGTCGCCGACCCGGAGGGGCCCGTCACCCGGCCCACGATCGCGGGCGCGGCCCGTGACCGGGACCTGGAGTGGTCGCGCGGCCCGGTCGTCCCGCCCGCCGGCACGCCGTTCCACCACCGCGTCGCCGCCCAGGACCGGGACGCGGTCGCCGTCACCCACCTGTCCGAGGCGGGACCGGTCGACCTGGCCTACGGCGAGCTGAACGACCAGGCGCTGCTGCTCGCCGGGCACCTCAAGGCGCTGGGCGTCGGCCCCGAGACCGTCGTCGGCCTCTGCGTCGACCGCGGTCCCGACCTGGTGCGCGCCGTCCTCGGCGTGCTGCACGCGGGCGGCGCCTACCTGCCGATGGACCCGCAGCTGCCCGCGGACCGGCTGGCGTTCATGGCCCGCGACAGCGGGATGCGCGTGCTGCTCACCCAAACGCCGCTGGTGGGCGTCGTCCCGTTCGACGGCCACACGACGCTGCTGGACCGGCCGCTGCCCGCGGACACGACGCCGCTGTCCGCAGTGGACGACGTGGACGGGGAGTCCGCCGCCTACGTCATCTACACCTCCGGCTCGACCGGCACCCCCAAGGGCGTGGTCATCCCGCACCGCGGGCTGGCCAACATGGTCGAGGGACAGCGGGACCTGGTCGAGCCGGGCCCCGCCGACCGGGTGCTCCAGTTCGCCTCCGCGAGCTTCGACGCCTCCATCCTGGAGATGACGTGGTCGCTGGCCAACGGCGGGCGCCTGTGCACCGCGCCCAAGGAGGCGCTGCGGCCCGGACCCGACCTCGCCCGCACCCTGCGCGAACTGCGGGTCACCGCGGGCATGCTCCCGCCCAGCGCGCTGGCGGTCATGCAGGGCGAGGAGTTCCCGGACCTGGCCACCCTCCAGGTCGCGGGGGAGGCGTGCCCCGCCGAGATCGCCGACGCCTGGTCGCGCGGGCGCCGCTTCCACAACGTCTACGGCCTCACCGAGACGTCGGTGTGGTCCACCGCGCAGGTGTGCGAACCCGGCGGCGGCAGGCCGTCGATCGGCTTCCCCATGCGCAACACCACGATGCACGTGCTGGACCCGGACATGCAGCCGGTGCCCGTCGGCGTCCCGGGCGAGATCCACCTGGGCGGCCTGGCCACCGGCCGCGGCTACCTCGACCGGCCCGGCCTCACCGCGGCCACCTACGTGCCCGACCCCTTCGGCCCGCCCGGCTCGCGGCTGTGCCGCACCGGCGACCTGGGCAGGCGCCGTGCCGACGGCTCCGTGGAGTGGATCGGCCGCCGCGACTCCCAGGTCAAGCTGCGCGGCTTCCGCATCGAGCTGGGGGAGGTGGAGCACGCGCTGGGCGAGGTGCCCGGGATCGCCCAGGCCGTGGTGCTGCTGCGCGACCTGCCCGGCGGACCGGCGCTCGTGGCCTACGTCGTCGGCGACGTGTCCGATGTGGACGCGCTGCGGCAGGCGCTGCGCGCGAAGATGCCCGCCTACATGGTGCCCGCGCGGTTCGTCGTCCTCGACGCCATGCCGATCAACCGCAGCGGCAAGGTCGACCGCGGCGCGCTGCCCCTGCCCGGCAGCGGTCGCGGCGACAGCGGCGCCGACTACGTCGCCCCCTCCACCCCGGTCGAGGTGGTGCTCGCCGAGGTCTGGCGCGACGTGCTCGGCCTGGCCGAGATCGGCGTGCACGACGACTTCTTCCGCATCGGCGGCAGCTCCCTGTCCACGGTGAAGGTCGCCGCCACGGCCCGCGCCAAGGGCGTGCCGGTGTCGGTGCGCGACCTCGTGGAGCGCCCGACCATCGCCCAGCTCGCCGCACAGGTCCACCGCGCGGCCCGCGGTGACGCACCCGCCGAGGTGCGCTCGGAGGTCCGGCTGCGCGACGGTGACGGCGCCCCGCTGTACTGCGTGCACCCCACCGGCGGCAGCGCCGCCTGGTTCGTGCCGCTGGCCAGGGCGCTGCCCGAGGGACCCGTCCTGGCGTTCCAGGCCCGCGGCCTGCTCGGCGGCGTGGACCCCACGACCGTGCCGGGCATCGCGGCGAACTACGTGGCGGAGATGGCGGGCGACGGACCGCACGCCGTCCTGGGCTGGTCCATGGGCGCCAACCTCGCCCTGGAGATGGCCACCCAGCTCCACGAGCGGGGACGTGCCGCCGAGCCGCTGGTGCTCGTCGAGCCGTACCTGCCCAACGAGGCCGCACGCACCCGCCTGCTGGGGGTGGCCGGCGACCTCGCCGGGGCGCTGGAACTGCGCGACCGGGTGCGCGCGCTGCCCCCGTCCGACGAGCGCGACCGCGCCGTCACCGAGCTGGAGGAGACCCTGCTGGGCGCCGGGATGTCGCCCAGCGAGGCCGACCTGGTGGAGGACGCGCCCATCGAGGTGTGGCACTCCCTGCTGGCCGCGCTGGCCGACTACGAGCCCCGTCCCCACCCCGGCCACGTCCACCTGGTCGTCGGCTCCGAAGCCGCCGCGATGCCCGACGGCGAGCTGATGCCGGGCCTGGACGTCGGCTTCGCCGAGTACGTCGAGCGCTGGCGCTCCCTCGCCCTGGGCGGCCTGACCGTCCACGTCTCGCCGGGCGACCACATGACCATCCTCGCCGAGCCCAACACCCGCGCGTTCGCGGACCTGCTCGGCGCGATCAGGGCGGAGGCACGCCGATGACCGCGACACTGGAACCCGTCCGGCACGCGCCGGGGTTCACCGAGCGCTACCTGCTCGACCCGGACGTGAACGCCGACCCGTACCCCTACCTCAACTCCCTGCGCGACCACGGGCCCGTCCGCTGGAGCCCGCTGCACCGGGCCTGGCTGGTCACCGGGCACTCCCAGCTCACCCGCGTGCTGCGGGAGCCGGCGGCCTCCGCCGCCCGCGTCGGCCCGATGATGGACGCCGTGCCCGAGGGCGCCCGCGGTGACGCCGAGCGCGCGTTCGACATCCTGTCCCGCTGGATGGTGTTCACCGACGCCCCCGACCACCGGCGGCTCCGGCAGGTGTTCCAGGAGCAGTTCTCGGCCCGAGCGATCAACCGCTACCAGGCGCTCATCGAGCGCGTCACCCGCGCCCTCCTGGCCCGCCGTGCCGTCCCGGGCCGGATCGGCGACCTCGCCGCGGACGTGGCCAAGCCCCTGCCCGCGCTGGTGTTCGCCCGCTGGCTGGGCGTCCCGCAGCAGCACAGCGCGTCGTTCTGGTACTGGAACGCCAGGGTCGGCGACCTCGTGCTCGGCGCGGCGCAGGAGGAGCGCGAGTACCGCACCTCCCTCCAGTCGCTGGTGAACCTGGAGGACTACCTCGCCGACCTGGTGCGGCAACGCCGCGCCGAGCCCCGGGACGACCTCATCAGCGCGGTGCTCGCGGGCGGGCAGGTCGGTGACGGCGTCAGCGAGGTCGAGTTCATCGGGATGCTCACCCAGATGGCCTTCGCGGGCGGCGAGACCACCAGCAACCTCATCGCCAACGCAGTGCGCGCCCTGCTGCTGCACCCCGACCAGCTGGCCGCCGTCCGCGAGGACCCGGAGCTGGCGCGTGCCGTGGTCGAGGAGGCCATGCGGTTCGACGGGCCGTCCAAGATGTCCATCCGCGTCGCCTCGCGCGACTTCGAGCTGGACGGCGACACCGTCCGCGGCGGCGACCGGCTCTTCCTGGTCTCCGCCGCCGCCAACCGCGACCCGGACCGCCACCGCGACCCCGACCGGTTCCTGGTCACGAGGTCCGACACCTCGCACGTGGGCTTCGGGTTCGGCGCCCACTTCTGCATCGGCGCCGCGCTGGCCCGCATGGTCGCCCGCTCGGCGCTGGAGGTCCTCATCACCGAGTACCCGGGCCTGCGCCTCGCCGGCACGCGCCACTCCTGGCAGCTGTCCCTGCTCAACCGCAGCCTCACCGCGCTGCCCGTCCGCTACTGAGCCCCGCAGGCGAGGAAGAAGGTCTCCGCTATGGCTACCACGTTGGCAGGTGCGGGTTCGCGCCTGTGGGCCCCCGCCCGGCTCCGCTCGTTCCGCCTGTTGTGGGCGGGGCAGGCCCTGTCCCTGCTCGGTGACGGGTTCAGCTACATCGCGTTCGCCTGGATCACGCTGGACCTGACCGGGTCCACGCTCATGCTCGGCTACGTCCTGGCGGCGCAGGCCGTGCCCCGCGCGCTGCTCACCCTCGTGGGCGGTTCGCTGAGCGACAGGTGGTCGCCTCGGCGGCTCATGGTCGTGTCGAGCTGGGCGCGGGCGGGGGTGATGGCGGGGGTCGCAGTGGCGGGCTTCTCGGGCACCCTCGGGTTCTGGGTGCTGTGCGCCGCCGCGGCGGTGTTCGGCGCGGTGGACGCCTTCTTCCAGCCCGCGCGCGTGTCGATCCTGCCCTCGGTGGTGGCCGCCGACGTGCTGCCCGCCGCCAACGCGCTGCTCGGCTCCGGGGTGAAGGTCGCCTCGGTCCTCGGCCCGGCGGTCGGCGGCGTGGTGGTCGCCGCTTCCAACGCCAACTACGCCTTCCTCGTCGACGCGCTGTGCTTCGCGCTGTGCGCGCTGTGCGTGTCCGCGGTGCGCACGCTGCCCCGCGAGCAGGAGGAGGACGCCGGCGGTGGCGCCGAGGCGGGCGACTCGCTGTGGGCGCGGATCAAGGAGGGCCTGCGGTACGTGTGGGCCGACCCGCGCATCCGGACCGTCCTCGTCGTCGACATGGCCGTGACGTTCTGCTACGCCGGGCCGTTCACGGTCGGCTTCGCCAACCTCGCCCGCAACGAGGTCGAGGGCGGCTCCGCCACGATGGGCCTGCTCAACGGCGCCCTCGCGGCCGGCGCGATGCTCGGCACGCTCGTCGGCGGCGCCGTGGGCACCCGGCCCCGGGTCGGGCTCCTGGTGGCAGCGCTGGCCGGGTGGCTCGCGGTGGGCATGGCCGCGCTGGGCGCCGTCGACCAGGCCGCGGTGGCCGTCGGGACCGTGCTGGCGATGGGGTTCGGCATCGGCTTCCAGGGCGTGTTCGGGGTGAGCTGGATCCAGCGCAACATCAAGGGCTCGGTGCTGAGCCGGGTCATCTCGGTGGACATGGTGCTCGGCTACGCGGTCGCGCCGCTGTCGCTGGTGGTGTGCGGCGCGCTGGCCGAGCGGAACACCGCGGTGATGTTCGGCGGCACGGCGGTGATCCTCGTCGTGACCGCTCTGGGCGTGCTCGCCTCCAAGCCGGTGCGCGAGATGCGCTGACCCACGCAGCCGGCGCTATCCCCGCCCCATCCCGCCGCTGTCCGCTCGTTCGCGGCAGGTGGATAGGTCGGGGATTCCGCCGTGATAGCCGCGGTGCCGATCCTTCGTTCGAACCCAGTCTCAACGCGATGTCATCCGTCGTAGTCGCTTGGGGGCGAACATGGAGCAGAGCTGTGCTGTCGTCAGGGCGCTGGTGCCCGTGGCCGTGGTGGCCAGGGACCCGATGCTGGAGGCGGGGGCGGCCAGTGCGTTGCGCGGGCACCCCGAACTGGTGGTGGTGCCCGCGGACGACGCCGAGGCCGCGCACGTCACGGTCGTGATGGTGGACGAGGTCGATCGCGCGGTGCTCGACCTCGTCCGGACGCGGCGCGGCGCCGTGGTGCTGGTGGTGGCCGACCTGACGCCCGCGCAGGCCCTGCACGCGGTGCTGAGCGGCGTGCGCGGCCTGCTGCGCCGCCGGGACGCGGGCGCGGAGCGGTTGGCCCGCGCGGTGCTGGCCGCCGCGGCGGGGGACTGCACGGTCCCGCCCGACCTGCTCGACCAGCTGCACGGCACCGAGGCGGCGCCGTCCGGGTCCGTCCTGGCCGGGGCCGGGCTGAGCGAGCGGGAGCGCGCCGTGCTCAGCCTCGTCGCCGAGGGCCACGAGACCGGGGAGATAGCGAAGAAGCTGTGCTACTCGCCCCGGACCGTCACCACGGTGGTGCACGACATCACCTACCGGTTCCGGCTGCGCAACCGCGCGCACGCCGTGGCCTACGCGCTGCGGGCGGGTCTGCTGTGACCGGCGTGCGGGTGCACGTCACCGCGGTGGGCCCGGTGGCGCGCGACGTGGCCGAACGCCTGCGCGGCGCGGGGATGGTCCTGGTCGACGCGCCTGGCCCGGACGTGGTCGTCGTGCTCGCGGCGAAGACGGTGGACGAGGCGCTGGACGCCTGCCCCGCCGTGTTCCGGCCCGGCCACGACCGGCTGCTGGTCCTGGCCGACTCCTTCGACCCCGCCGGGGTGCTGCGGGCCGTGCGGATGGGCGCCAGCGCGGTGCTCTGCCCGGTGGCCTCGCCGGTGTCGCGCCTGGTCGCGGGCGTGCACTCGGCCCTGCACGGCGACGGCGTCGTGCCCTACCAGGCCTTGGTGCGGCTGCTGGGCAGGTCCGGCGACGGGGCGATGGTCGAGGTCGAGGCGCTCACCGCCAAGCAGACCGCCGTGCTGCAGCTCATGGCCGACGGTCTCGGCAATTCCGCGATAGCGCGGGCGCTGGCCTGCTCGGAGCACACCGTCAAGAACGTCATCTACGAGCTGACCGCCCGGCTGCGGGTGCGCAATCGGGCGCACGCGGTGGCGCACGCGGTGCGGCTGGGGCTCATCTGAGCTGGTCAAGGCGCGTGTGCGGTGCCTATCGCGGCCGGCGTGAGCCGTGATAGCCGGGGGATAAATGGCGTGATAAGGGCGGGATTGGCTCTCCTCATACATTTTTCTCAACACCGAAGAACAAACCGGATCGGAGAGAAAAATGAACTTCCCCGTCATCGCGAAGAGCGCTGTTGTTCTTGCCGCCGTCACCGTCGCCACGATGTTCGGCGGCCAGAGCGCACTGGCCGAGGGCTCGAACCCGTGGGACGCCGCGCCGGTCTCGACCGAGGGCTCGAACCCGTGGGACGCCGCGCCGGTCGCCACCGACGGCTCCAACCCGTGGGACACCGCGCCGGTCGCCACCGACGGCTCCAACCCGTGGGACACCGCGCCGGTCACGACCGACGGCAGCAACCCGTGGGACTAGGTCCAACGCCGACCCCGGAACAGCACCGCAGGTCCCACCGGAACCACCACGCCACCCACGCCACCCACGCCGACGCACCGCCCGCCGCGTGACGAACCGCGGCCGTCCTCTCCGGCCCTAAGCGGGGACCTGCGCCTCCATCAGAGCGAGGTCCCGCCGCACCACCGCCGCCCCCTCGTGGTCCATGATGCGCTCCCGCACGGCGATCGACTGCCCGAAGTAGTCCCGCGCGGTGTCGTGCCGCCCGGCCGCGGCGTTGACCTCGCCGAGGTTGTGCAGCAGGTGGCTCTCACCGATCACGTCCCGGTTGGCGCGCACCATCTCCAGCACCTCCGACAGGGTCCGCTCCGCCCGCGCGTGCTCGCCGCGGTGCAGCTGCACCTGGCCGATGCGGCGCATCGTGGTGGCGATCCCGCCGGTGTAGCCGACCGAGCGGCAGATGTCCATCGCCTCCGCCAACTGCTCCAGCGCCTCGTCGCCCTGCCCGGTGCGCATGAGGATGTGGGCGCGTTGCGTGAGCACGATCGCCCGCCCCACCACGTCGTCGACCTGCCCGAAACCGCGCAGCGCGCTCTCGTACAGCTCCAGCGCGCCCGCGTCGTCACCCGCCTGCCGGGTCAGCAGACCGAGGTCGCGGTGGCACAGCGCCTGCCCCAGCGGATCGCCGATCCCGGTGAACAGCTCCACCGCCTCGGTCAGCGCCGCCCTCGACTCCGCGGGACGTCCCCGGTTGATGTGCAGCGTGCCCAGCGACGCCAGCAACGCCGCGGTGCCGCGGGTGTTGCCGGCCGCCCTGGTGGCGCGCAACGCCTCGTCGTGGCTGTGCTGCCAGTCGTCGAGGTGCCCGCGTGCCTCGAACACGGTGACCGCGGTGACCGCGAGGTCCCAGCACAGCTCGTCCATGCCGATCCTGGCCGCCTGCGCCACCGCCGCGCGCAGGTTCGGCAGCTCGCCCTCCAGCCACTCGATCGGGTGTTCCAGCAGCCGCGCCACGTGGTCGGCGGGCGGGAGCCAGCGCGGCGCGTCGCCGTGCAGCGCGGTGAAGTCGCCGCCGTACACGCCGCGGTGCGCGCGCTCCGCCAGCGCCAGCCAGCCGCCCAGCACGCGCTCCTGCACCAGCCGGTGCTCCTCGGCGTCCAGTGTGGACAGTTGCTCGCGGGCGAACAGGCGGATGATGTCCTGGAACCGGTAGCGGAAGCCGCCCGAGCCGTCGACCGAGACCACGTCGAGCATCTGGACGTCCACCAGGGGTTCGATCAGGTCCGACGGGTAGGGGCGGTCGTCGTCGAGCACCGCGCCCGCCACCCAGCCCGGCAACGACGGCCCCTCGGCCAGGCTCAGCAGGCCGAACAGCCGCCGCGTCGGCCGGTCGAGCCCGTCGTGGGTCAGCGACAGGCTCGCCCGGATCGTCATCTCGCCGTGCGCCAGCTCGTCGAGCCGATGCCGCTCGCTGGCCAGCCGGTGCACCATCGACGCCAGCGACCAGTGCGGCCGCGCCGCCAGCCTCGCCGCGACGATGCGCAACGCCAGGGGCAGCCCGCCGACGGTGCGCACCAGCGCCTCGGCGGCCTCCCGCTCACCGGACACCCGGTCCTCGCCGATGACCCGGCCCAGCAGTTCCAGCGACTGGTGCGGGTCCAGGAGGTCCAGTTCGAGGTGGCGCGCCCCCGGCAGGCCGGTCAGCCGCGACCGGCTCGTCACCACCACCGCGCACGTGCCGCTGCCCGGCAGCAGCGGCAGCACCTGCCGCTCGCTGACGGCGTTGTCCAGCACGACCAGCACCCGACGATCCGCCAGCAGCGTCCGGTACATCTCCGTGCGCGCCGCGAGATCGGCCGGGATCATGGAGCCGGGGATGCCCAGCGCCTGGAGGAACCGGCCGAGCACGTCGGCCGACTGGCCGGCGTCGCCGTAGGTGCCGCGCAGGTCGCAGTACAGCTGGCCGTCCGGGAAGTGCTCCTCCGCGATGCGGTGCCCGATGTGGGCGGCCAGCGTCGACTTGCCGACGCCCGGCCTGCCGATGACCACCACGACGCCGATCGCCCGCCGATCCCGCCGGCCGGTGAGCACCTCCTCCGCGGTGCGGATCAGCGCCTCCCCGCCGATGAAGTCGGCCGTGTCCGCCGGCAGTTGCCGGGGCACCGCCCTGGACGGTGTCGCGTCGACGTGGGGGGTCGGCGGCTGATCACGCTCGGGCGCCGGGCGGCGCAGCAGCGAGGCGTCACCGGCGTGGATCGCCCGCTCCAGCCCCCTCAGCTCCTCGCCGGGCTCCAGGCCGAGCTCCTCCACCAGCAGGTCGCGGCCGGCGCGGTACACGTCCAGCGCCTCCGCCTTGCGCCCCGACCGGTACAGCGCCAGCATCAGCAGCGCGCGCGGCCGCTCCCGCAGGGGGTGCTCGTGCACCAGCCTGCCGATCTCCCCGACCAGTTCGTGGTGCCGGCCGAGTTCCAGGTCGATGCCGAGATACGTCTCCACGGCGTTGAGCCGGTCCTCGTCCAAGCGCAGAGCCCTGGTGCGCAGGGAGCGGCCCGACAGCCCGCTCAGGCACGGCCCGCGCCACAGGCCCACCGCGGCCCGCAGCACCTCGGAGGCTTCCGCCAGGGCCCCGCGCTTGGCGGCGGCTCGCGCCTCGGCGACCGCGCGGGTGAACTCGTGGACGTCCAGCGCCGTGTCCGGGACGCGCAACTGGTAGCCGGGAGGGCGGGTCACGATCGACACCTCCACGCCGGCGTCGGAGAGCGTCTTGCGCAGCCGTGACACGCAGATCTGCACCTGGGTGCGCGCGGTGTCGGGCGGGTGGACCTCCCACAGGGTGTCGACCAGGTGATCGGTGCTGACCACCTTGTTCGCCTCCACCAGCAGGGAGGCCAGGATGATCTGCTGCCGACCCGGCGGGATGCGCACCGGACCGCCCGCGCCCGCGACCTCGATCGGCCCCAGGACCCTGAACACCAGGTGGTCGCCGATGGACGCCACCCGAATCCCGACCTCGTCCACGCGACCTCCGCTCACCCACCCGGGTGGGGCTTGCGCCGGGCATAGGCAGAAGATACCTGCGCACATGAGTTCTGTATGTCCGCTCGACGTCGCAAAACGGCATCGCGGCACGTCATCGGAAAAGGCTATGGAAGGAGGATGCCCTCGCGATAACGGCGTGATAAGGGGCGGTTGCCGAGGGAGTGGAGAGTCGGTTCCGCGGGCCCGCCCCGCACCTCGCGGGCGGTGGGCGAAAGGAGGGGGACATGGTCCTCGGCGAACGGCGGCTGCCACCGCCCAGCGACACGGTCACGGCGGTCGGTGTCGATCACGTCCGGCTTTCCTACCTCTACGCCGATGAGGGTGATCTTGAAGGGCTGGAGTCGTTGGTGCACTGCAAGGGGCAGGAAGGCTCGCTCCACGCGGCGCCGTCGACCTGCCGCTCCCAGGTGCTGGACGTGCTCGCCCCGCCCGAGGGCCCCAAGGGCAGGCACCGCCTGCTGCGGGTGATCGCCGACGGCGACTGCATCGCCGCGGTGGGCCGCTTCACGTCGGCCCCGGCGACGGAGGTGGAATTCGCCGACATCTTCACCATCGCCGACGACGGCCTGCTGACGGGGTGCAGGCGTTTCTACTCCGTGAGCACCACGTGACGGTTCGCGGAACGCGTTCGGACGCATTGGCACCGCGTTCGGAGCAACTCCGACAAACGAGCCTTCGGTTTCCCGGCGGCCCATCCGGTGAGAATAGGGAAACTGGATGGGTGTGACGCCGTGCGCGTGCACTTGATCAGCCGGCTCCCTCGGGCTCACCCAGCCTCACCCGGCGCGCCCCGGCGCGTACGAAGCCACGGCTTCACCGCCCGACCACGACGGCCACGTCACCACCGCGCCGGCCGTGACGGCACCCATGCCGGTCCCCGACGACCGGGACGTCCGCCCATTCCGTCAATCAACTGCTCCGAAGGTCATCGGCATTCACGCATTTGACAATGGAAAATCACCCTGATGACCGCCTGCGAGAACCATCACATTGAGGCGGTGTCACCTCGGAACCTAACGTCTGCGGCGGATGCGATCCGACCGATCAATCCGCAACCATTCCGCAGTCATCGTTTCGAGGGAGAACCATGTCCCGCGTTCTGCTCGCCGCGGTCGCGACCACCGTCGCCGCTCTGGCCAGCGCGTTCGTCGTCCCGTCGGCCTCCGCCGCCACCGCACCGGAGGCCCTTCTGTTCCTCGGCGTCACCTATTCCGACGCCGACCCGGCAGGCCCCCGAACCGTTCACGGTTTTCTCACCTGCGCACCTGAAGGCGGACTGCACCGCGATCCGGTCGCGGCATGCGCCGAATTGGCGGCCGCCGGTGGCAACGTGGGCGCGACCGACGTCGAAAACCCCGGCGTGGCGTGCCCGATGATCTACGCGCCGGTCACCGTCCGGGCCTTCGGCTGGTACGCGGGCGCACCGATCAGCCACACCACGACCTACGGCAACAGCTGCGTCTTCGCGGCGTCCACCGGGCCGGTCTGGCACATCTGACCGAAACCGACCGGCGTCCGCTTCCGCCGAAGGCGGAGCGGGAGCCACATGAAGCAACCGCAGCAGCCGTTCGGCAGGGACGCGACAAGGTGAACTCGAGCTAGGACCCGTCTTCCTCGCCGGTCGACCCGTCCTCCGCCGGGCTGTCGCTCGGCGGCCTCTTCGACACCTCTCGCTCCGTTTCGGTGAGCGGCGCACCGGTCGCTTCCTCGGAAGCGCCCCGTTCCACCGTGTCCTCGTCGTGCTGCGGTTCCGTCATGACCAACCTCCGTTGTCCGGGTCGCACCACGGCTACCCCGCCACGGACCACCGAAGCATCACGCCGACTCCTCGACCGGCTCGTCGTCCCGTGCGCGTTGGAACGGCGCGGCGAGCCGGATCTCACCGAGGTGTTCCCGCTCCCAGCACGACCTCCAGTGCCGTCGCACGAACCGCCCGACTGTCCGGACGACGTTCAGCGACCGGCCGAGGCACCGCGTGGCAGCGGGCCGACGTCGGACCGGCGGCCTGGGCGCATCGAGGCGTGCCGCTGCCCGGGGCCGGGACCTCCGCGTGCGGCGAGGGCGTCGGCGACCAACCCGGTGGCGAAGGCGTAGACCGACTTGTGCAGCAGGTCCACCACCAGCTCCGACCGGGGCCAGGTCTGGGGCGGCGCGCCGACACCCGTGGCGTTCTCCAGGATCTGGTCGTTGCTCAACCGCACCGCGGTGAACATCACCGAGGCCACCGGGCCGCGCATCCCCGCGTTGGCCATCAGCGACCGCACCACCCCGGCCAGCGCGCCCTGCCCGAAGTGCATCACCAGGTTCACCGCGCGAGGCTGCCGGCCGGCCCACTCCGACGTCCCGAGCAGCCGTTCCAGCACCAGTCCCGGCACGTGCGAGTCGGGGCGACCCGTCACGCGCTGCTCCAGCTTCTCCCCGACGGTCATCACCGCCGCACCGGCAGCCCCGGCGACCAGCCCCTGCCACAACGCACGCTTCAGCATGCTCCCGACTACCCCACCGGCCGGGTCCTATCCGCATGGCGCCGCGCGCTCACCCGAGCGACGACAACCGCGTTCCGGAGTCGCGCATGCCGTCGCTGCAACCGGAAAAGCAGCGAACACGGACGCCGGGTGCACCGAGACCTCCTACGACCTGGCCGACAACATCACCCACAAGGTCACCTCGAAGTGCCGTTCCAGTAACGGCGGCAAGGAGCTTGACGAGGAGAGCGGCCTCTAACGGCACCGGTCTTCTCCCACGCGGTGAAGCGCTTGTAGACCGTGGTCCAGGGCGGGAAGTCCGCCGGCAGGGCACGCCACTTGATGCCGTTGTCGACCACGTACAGGATCACGCGGCGGCAGTGCTTCTCTCTCTGCCCCGCCCACCGCCACCCTGACCGGCCAGGCACGCCGGATCGGGCAACAGCGGGTCGAGTCGGATCCGCCGGCCCTGCCGGCCGACTTCCCGCCTTGATCCGGCTGCGGCTCTCGCGACTGCTTCCCATGCGATCGCAATAGCGGTCAGGAAGTGACCTGGATTCGGTCTACCTTGGGTTGACCAGCACAAAGACGAGGAGTGGAAGCCGTGACGATCTTGGTAACCGGTGCGACGGGTCTGGTCGGGCGGCACGTCGTCGACCGGCTCGTCCAAGCGGGCGCGTCGGTACGGGTGCTCACTCGCACGCCCGCGAAGGCCGTATTTCCCGAGCACGTCGAGGTCTTCAAGGGCGACCTGCTCCAGCCCTCATCGCTCGTGGCCGCGCTTGAGGGCGTGGAGAAGCTGTTGCTGTTCCCGCAACCGGAGACCGCGACCGAGGTGGTCGGCCTGGCCAGGCAGGCGGGTGTGCGGCGCGTCGTCGTGCTCTCCGCCGCGGCCGTGACGCTCGGCTCCGACACCGCCTACCACGCCCGGGTCGAGCGTGCGGTCGAGGAGGCCGGGCTTGAGTGGACGCACGTGCGGCCCGGCGAGTTCATGACGAACATGCTGCCGATCTGGGGACCGATGATCAAGGAGTCGCGAATGGTGCGTTATCCGTTCGGCGACGACCTCGGCGCCGCCCCGATCCACGAAGCGGACATCGCGGACGTCGCCGTGGTGGCACTGTTGGAGGACGGGCACATCGGCAAGGCGTACACGCTGAGCGGTCCCGAGCAACTCTCCGTGCGCCGGCAGGTCGGGGCCATCGCCGATGCGCTCGGTGAGGAGGTGCGCTACGAGGAGGTCTCCCGCGAGGAAGCGCGTGACGTCCTCAGGGCGATGGGAGGCTTTGCCGCCGAGAGCGCCGACCTGCTGCTCGGGTTCGTCGACTACGAGGGCGGCGCGGGCGGCGGTGACAACGGCTATTCCGACCAGGACTACTCGGATCTGATGAAGCCGCTGCCGGGCTATGGGGAGGCCACCGGCAAGGACGGTCGCACCTACGCGCAGTGGGCGCGCGATCACGTGGAAGACTTCCGCTGACCCTCGACCTCCCATCGAGATCGCCGGTCCGGCCATTCCGCCGAATCCTCAGTGCCCGTTTCCCAGCTATTGGCGTTGGGTGAGTCGGCGGCTGGTGATGCGGATCATGGACCAGCGGACCATGGCCTCGTGGTGAAGGGGTAGGCGTTCGTAGTCGCGGACACAGCGGCGGTGTCCGGTGATCCAGGCCAGGCCCGCTTGACCACCCATCGCCTTGGCAGCACGGTGAAGTGCGGCAGATCGGGGCGGTGGACGATCTCCACCAGTGAACCGAGTGTTCTGCGGGCCCAGTCGAGCAGGGTGCCGGTGTAGCCGCCGTCGGCCCACACCAACGCGGCGCGTTCGCCGGCGGTGTCGCGCAGGCGTCGCAGCAGGCTGCGGGCGCGCGGTGGGCGAGCGGCGACCCGGTCCTGCGTCGAGGCCAGCCGGGGCACCGCCAACAACAACCCCGTGGTGTCCACGACGACGTGGCGCTTACGGCCCTGCACCTTCTTGCCGCCGTCCCAGCCGCGGGTGGACCGGTCGACGGTAGCGGCGGCGCGCACCGGTTGGCACTCCATGACCGCCACCGACGGCGCCGCCACCCGGCCCTCGGCCAGGCGGACGCGGTCGCGCAACGCGTCGAGCAGCCGCTGCGACGCGCCAAAGCGGCGATGTTCCTAGGCCCCGTCCGCACCCGTCGCGCCGAACGGAACCGGCGGCGGCTCGGCCATCGAGAAATCCGGCGACATCGGCGGGTGTTGCCGCCAGGATGGCCGGTGTGGAACAGGTTGAAGTCGTTGTCGCCCACAGTCAGCGTGCGACGTTGCGCGTCGGCGACGTGTTCCTGAAGATCGACGGCGACCCGGCGCACGCCGACGTCGAGGTGCGGGCGATGGCCATGGCGCCGATACCGACCCCGGCGGTCCTCTGGCGCGAGCCGCCCGTGCTCGCGATCGCCGCCGTGCCCGGCAAGGCGCTCGGCGTCCTCGGCGAACCGTCGGCCGTGTCGCCGGCGGCGTGGGGTGCGGCGGGCGCGGCCATACGGAGGCTGCACGACGCGCCGTTGCCGCCGTGGCCGGGGCCCAGGCTCGACGACGTGGCCGCGGAGCTGGACAGCGAGTGCGCGTGGCTGCTCGACAACGCCGTTCTGCCCGCCGAGGTGATCCGGCGCAACCGCGAGATCGCCGAGGCCGCGCTCCGGCCGTGGAAACCGGTGTTCATCCACGGCGACCTGCAGATCACGCACGTGTTCGTCGACGGCGACGAGGTCACCGGTGTCATCGACTGGTCCGAGGCCGCCCCCGGCGATGCCATGTTCGACCTCGCCACTGTGACGCTAGGGCACGAGGAACGCCTGGACGACCTGCTCGTCGGTTACGGTGCCGACGCGGACCGCGACGCGATCCGCGCCTGGTGGTCACTGCGCAGCCTGGTGGCGTCGCGTTGGCTGATCGAGCACGGCTTCGACCCGGACGCGCCGGGGTGCGAGTTCGACGTCCTCAGATCCCGGATGCGGGAACACTAAGGGCTGTGTGGAAGGGAGTTCTCCGGCCGCCAGATCGTCCGAGGCCGGCCAGTCTGCCGGCAGGGCTGTGCGGTGGAACGACTTGCGGGCGGAGTTGGGTCTGTAGGCGCAACCGATCGGAGTGCCGACAACTCCGCAGTACCCGGAGGTGCTTCATGATTGTTCTCGCGGATGCGTTAGCGACCTCTTCGTCGGCACGGGAGTGGACTGCGCGAGCCGCACGGGAAGTCGCGGCGTCGCATGGCCGGAACCCCGCTCGTGCTGGAGTGGGACGAAGACGCGGGCGAGACTGGATCAGCCAGCCGTTGGCGGTGATCGCGGACAGCCATCGCATGTCGGTCGGTCGTCTGGCACTTGGGGAGTTGCCGGTCGGGCACGTGCCCTCGTTCGACGATAACGTCTTGATG
Organism: Saccharothrix hoggarensis; assembly: GCF_042678885.1. GTDB lineage: Bacteria > Actinomycetota > Actinomycetes > Mycobacteriales > Pseudonocardiaceae > Actinosynnema > Actinosynnema hoggarensis. Next base: position 17,998 of record NZ_JBHTLK010000023.1, on the reverse strand, counting down.
TGGACCCGGACGTCCTCGTGGCGGCATTCGGCCCGGCGACGCCGCGGATATTGGGAGACGGTGCCTTCTCCACGAATGATCTGTGGTTCGCGTCCATATGACGTTGTGCGCTTGAGGAGAAGCGGACGTCCCGCGGCGCTATGCGGTCTCGGCATCCCCAAGGCGGATCGCCAACACGGCCATCTCCCGCAAGCGTTCGTAGTACTCGCGCGCGCCGTTTTCGCCGTCGATCGACGGCAGGACCTCCTCGACAGCGACGAGGCGACCGAGCAGGATCAGGCGGCGCCGTTCGTCGAGGTGTCCCGACAGCGCCGAAGAGACACAGCCGGCGATGGCCGAGTCCAGCGTGACCATGTCCTCACCGTTGACGTCCCGACCGCGAAGGTGCCGCGGGAACGGCGCACGCACGTGTTCTCCCCACAGCAGTGACAGTCGGTCCCGTTCGCTCATGATCGCGATTGTGCCCCACCACAGGGCTGCGCAGACGAGAACTTCCTCGCGGCAATTGAACGCCGGCGTGGTTGGACTCCGCGCCGGGAAGACAAGCGCGGCATCGGGCCGGGTGGTCGACTGGGGACCAACAACCTCGCGGTGATCGGTTGGCCCGGCCGTAGTGGTGTGACTTGCCGGGCTCGAAGAGGTCGGTGGTCGGCACGCTTCCTGAGTTGGCAGGGCCCGTCGGGTACGGAACACCGGTTGTGCGGAAATGTGGAGCCTGGGTGCTCGATGCGGCAGGTGGTCGGGTGCTGAACGCCGGGTTCGATCGAGCGGTGCAAGTGGCCGAGATGCCGCCCTGCCGTCGCATACGGGGCGGCAGGCCAAGGCTGCTCAGACTCCGCGGCTCTCGACGGCGTCGGCCAGGCGATTGATGGCGGACGCGATGGCCAGTAGGGCGAACACCTGTGCCTCCGCGACTTCACCTCGGGCGGCGGATTCGGTCGCGGTCACTTCGTGAGCACCAGGGCCGACCATGGTGTCGTCGTTCAAGCTGGCTCCTTGTGTCCGGGTATGCCGTTCGGTCACTCATCGTGTCAGAGTAAAATCACGCTGTCACGGCCCACTCGGCTTGTGGACTTTAGGTGAACACGAACCGCGCGGTGGGGGTGGTCGTGGAGCAGGTCGGCCAAGAGTCCGGACAGGTTCACGATGCGGACGCCGGCGGGCCTCGGGCGGTCTGAGGGCGAGGCTGTCGCCGGCCTTCCGCCCGGCGCCGTTTGCCGCCGACGCCGATCGCGGCGTTGGCCGTGCCGCCGCCGAGCAGTCTGGTCGCGGTGATCGGGAACCAGGCTGATCGCGACTGGAGCGCTGCGGACCGCCCGATGAGACGCGCGGTGCCCCCGAATGGCGGCGGAACGCGGTTCGCATGCTCGACCAACGTGGGGTCAAATGGCACAAGGCTTGATCAACGCGGAATATTCACCCATTTGGCGTTGAGGTTTGTCACGCTACGTCAGGCGGAAAGGCCGGCAGCGGCTGATCGACATGCCGCGACGTAACGTTGTGTCGCAAACGGTCGATCTGCTCCCTGGTGCCGAACAGGTGGAACCGGATTCGGTATTTCTCACGGCAGAGTCTCGTACACGAGGGAGTTCTTCGATCATGCACAAGCTCAAAGCGGTTCTTGGTGCTCTGGCGGTGACCGGGGCCGCGATTCTGGCGAACCCTGGGACCTCGGCCGCGGTGGACGGCGCTCTCAGCGCCACTTCTCCCGACGGTGGTGCCTACGGCTCGGTGTACGCGGACTTCACTTCCCCCTTCTACGTCAACATCAACAGCATCTACATCAACGACCGTTGTCCGGGTGACGGAGTTCGCGCGGTCATCCGGTTCCACGTGCGTTACAACGGCGACGCCCACTTCACCCAGGTCGGATCCCGGGAGGACGCGGGCGGCTGTGAATCCGACCCCTACCGTGGCGCCACGCACTGGGGCCCCACCAACCGGAAGATCAACGACTTCGGTATCACGGTGTGCTCCACCAACTGCAGCGGCATGACTTACCGCGACAACCCCCACAACTGACTTCGTTGGCAAGGACGCCCGTTGACAGGAGTGTTGCGCTCCGCGTAACCGGGTGAACCGGCTGGGGAATGCCGACACAAGATCGTCGGCACCGTCTGGTGTTGAGCAGCGGCACATCTCGCTGGAATGCGACGTCGGCTCAGGACGTGGTCGCCACGTCCCCGCGCACCGGAAAGCCGATGTGCGGGGACGTGGGTTCGGCACGACCCGGACGCGCCCGGGGTGCGAGTTCGACGTGCTCAGATCCCGGGAAGGCCAGGGGTGCGGTCCGGAGTCGGTGACCGAGTCGGTCGGTGGTGGCGGGATGGGTTCGCACGCCCGGTGCGGGTGGCGTGGTCCGCGGGGGGCCGGCCTGGTTGACCGGCCCCCCGCGGATCGGGTTCAGCGGAGGTGGATGTTCGGCTGGGGCGGGGTGCTCATGCCGCCACCGAGGAAGAAGCTCGGGTGCGGCGGCTGGTTGTAGGCGGTGTTCTGCCACGCGATGGCCACGCGGTACTGGGCGTCGTGCATGAGGGTGTGGATTCGCCGGTCGGTCTGCGTGCTGGTGGCGTAGATGCGCAGTGCGGCGTTGTCGTCGCGCGGCAGGATGACTTCCTCACGCCAGTCGCCGAACAGGTCGCCGGACAGCGCGGGGGTCGACTTGGTGCCGTTGATGGAGTGCGCTCCGGTGCCGGTGAGCAGTCGGGTGTCCGCGCTGGTGCCGTACTTGTCGACGTGGTTGCCGTCCAGCAGTTCCCGCACCGGGTCGGCGTCCCACCAGGCGAGGAAGTTCGCGCTGGACGGCGTGCGCCCGACGTTGCCGCCGGTGCCGTTGAACAGGCTGGTCAGCCCGGTGCCCCGGCCCCAGAACTCGGCGCCGGGGTTCCCGGCGTACACGTCGCCGGCCGCGCCGCGAGCGGGACCCTCGCAGCTGCACGTGTTGTTCTTCTGCATGATGGTGGCGCCGCTGTTGGCGTCCCGCAGGGTCGCGGCGGCTCCGGAGCTCTGCTCGTGGATCTGCCAGATCTCCTTGCCGGGGCGGCTGGGGAGGAAGTCGCCCACGTGCAGGGCGTCACCGTGCGCGTAGAAGCTGGTGGTGTACCGGCCGGTGCCGTTGGAGTTGATCGTCATGCCGCCGTAGATGATCTCGTCGGTGCCGTTGCCGTCGACGTCCGCGATGGACAGCGAGTGCGTGCCGCGGCCGCCCCACTGGCTGCCGGCGGAGCTGGAGTCGAACTTCCAGCGCCGGGTGAGCTGCCCGTTGCGGAAGTCCCACGCGGCGATCGCGCTCTTCGCGTAGTAGCCGCGGCCCATGATGATGCTGGGGCGCTGGCCGTCGAGGTACGCCGTGCCGGCCAGGAACCGGTCGCCACGGTTGCCGTTGCAGTCGCCCCAGTCGCAGATGTTGCCGCGGGCGGGGTCGAAGGGCACCGTGGACATGGCGGCGCCGGTGAACCCGTTGAACACGGTCAGGTACTCGGGTCCGGTGATGATGTGACCGCCGGAGTTGCGGTGGTCGGCGCTGCCGTTGCCGATCACCTGACCCGTGCCGGACACCGTGCCGTCACCGGTCCTGACCGCCATCTCGGCCCGGCCGTCGCCGTCGTAGTCGTACACCTGGAACTGGGTGTAGTGCGCGCCGGCGCGGATGTTGCGGCCGAGGTTGACGCGCCACAGCCGCTGTCCGTTGAGCTTGTAGGCGTCGATGTAGACGTTGCTGGTGTAGCCGGACTGCGAGTTGTCCTTCTGGTCGCTGGGATCCCACTTGAGGAAGATCTCGTACTGGCCGTCGCCGTCCGCGTCGCCGACGCTCGCGTCACCGGCCGTGTAGGTGCTGCCGGGCCGGGAGATGGGCACGTCCAGGTAGTTACCGCCGGTGAAGCGCAGTGACGGTCCGGACGGCGCCTGCTCCACCCCGCCCACGACCGCGCGGACCGTGTACGAGGCGTCCCCGGCGGCCCCCGCGTCCAGGTAGTTGGTGGAGTTCGTGATCGGGGTGGGGTTCAGCTTCGTCGTGCCCCGGTAGACGTTGAACCCGGTCGAGCCGGACTCGTTCCCGAGCAGCCGCCACGAGACCAGGTTGCCGGTGCCGGACCGCACGCTGACCAGACCCCGGTCGAGGTCCTCCATCTGCTTGCCGGTAGGCGGGTTGTCCGCGACGTCGGTCTCGAGGTAGTCGACGTTCGGCAGCCCGTCCGCCGTGGTGGGGCTCAACCGGATCGTGTTCGTGCCGGCGTTCACCGGGACGGTCAGCGTCTTCGTGACCCACGTGGTCCAGGCGCCGGTGGGGTCGAACGCGGTGCCGGGGTGCGCGACCGCGCCGTTGACCAGCACGTCGGCGGGCCGGTTGCCGGTCCCGCCGTTGGCGTACCGGATGCCGATCGTCGTGGTGCCCGCCGCGGCCGCCGTGACGGTGAACTGCGCGGCGGCCCCGACCGCGTTGTCGGCGTTGCAGAACCCGCTGCCGGAGTATCCGGTGTGGTTGGACTCGATGACACCGGCGCAGGTGGCCGGCGAGCTCTCCGCCTCGTAACGGGTCGGAGCCGCCGAAGCGGGGGCGATGACGACACCGCTCCCGGTGACGGTCAGGGCGACGCCGACAGCGAGCAGCGCGGCGCGCCGCCTGTTTCTGAGCATGACGAACCTCCAACAGGGTGAATCGGATGACATCAGGGAGCCGGTGCGCGGGCCGGTGGCGGTGTCGGCGGACCACTTGGGCCGACCGGCCGAGCGCGACGAGCCGGTGGGGGACACCGTGCCGCTGCGGCGTTACCAGCCGATCCAGCGGTCCCTGCGTCGTGAGGTCGTCACGGCGATAGGCTGTCCCTGAACAAAGTCGGTGAGCACCGTTGCTCCTTCGTCGCAGTCTGGGAACGCTCCCAGAAACGCCTGGGCGCATCCCGTGGCCGGCGAGGCCGCGGGGATGACGCCGGGTCGCGTGTGAAACGATTCAATTGGTCGGGCGGATGTTGGAAAGCGCTATCCAGCTGGTGATCACTTCAGCCGCGAGGTCATTCAGGTGGCTTCGGTGATCGAGCGATGCCGTTGGCGCCTATGACGTTCGGGCGCCAACGCTGCTGGGGTAGACCGTACGAACGCCGCCGTGCCGGTGTCAACAGGCTCGGCGGAATGTTTTCGGGTGGGTCCGACGCCCGCGGCACCCAGGCCGCGCAGCCCGGGTGGAGTCGTGGCTCGACCGCAAGGACGAGTTCGGGGACCGAATGGCGGACAGCGGGCCGACGTCCTTGTCGGGCCCGTCCCCGGGTCCGGCAGGAGGTGGCGTCGCCGGGCCGAGGTCCGGCAACTTGAGGGGGCGTCGTGTCCCTGACGTCGTGGAGGCGACTCGCTGTCGGGCGGGTTCGGCGGGACGTGCGCCACCTGTTCGCCGGGCGCCCGAGGCGGGTCGCCCGCCGCTCGTGGCAGTGCCTGCGCCGGGCCGACCGTCCATTCTGGATCGGAGGTCGAACGGGGGTGGCAGGCGGCGAACGCGGCACGGCCGGAGGCAGCCGGCTTGCCGTGTATCGCGGACGTATCCGAAACCGCATACGCCACCGCAACGGTCCGCCATCTTGGATGGAGCCATGAACCGCGACGCGTCCCCGTCCGCACCGCCTCGCCGAGTGCGCAGGATCGTGCTGCTGAGCCTCGCGATCCTCGGCCTGGCGGGGGTCCTGTTCGCGCTGCGTCGGCCGCTCCTGATGGCCGCACCGACGTGCCTCGCCGGGCGGGTGCACGGGTGTCTCGACACGGGCAACGGCGTGTTGTTCACGATGCTGGCCACGGTGCCGTTGGCCGTCCTGGTGGCGTGGGCGCTGGCGAGGCGGCGGCGGGCGGCCGGTGTGGCCTCGGCGTGGCGGCTGTCGTTGGCCGAGGTGGGCATGGTTCACGGGACGGTGCCGTTCGTGTGGTTGACCCTGATGCCGGGGGAGGGGGCCGGTGTCGTCCCCGGTCGGGTGAGCCTGGTCCCGCTGCGCGACCTGGTCACGATGGGGCCGGTCGGGATCGTCGGCAACCTGATGATCTTCGCGGCGCTGGGGTTCTTCGCCCCGATCCGGTTCGCGGTGTTGACGTCCCTGCCGCGCGTCCTGGCGCTCGGGGCCGGCTGCTCGGTGCTGGTCGAGACCGCGCAGTACGTCCTGCGGCTGGACCGGGTCTCCTCTGTGGACGACGTGCTGGTCAACGCCGCCGGCGCGGTGCTGGCCGGGATGGCGTCACGTCACTGGTGGCGCGCCGCGGCGGAGGCGTCGTCGGACCGGCCGCCGGTGGTGGCGGCGGGCTGATCCGCGCGTCCACGAGGTGGCCGCGGGGCGCCGGGGAGCCGCACCGTGACGACGAGACCGCCGGCGGGACGTGGCGTGAGGTCGAGGGTTCCGTCGTGCGCGCGGACGATGCTGTGCACGATGGCCAGTCCGAGGCCGACGCCGGCGTGCTCGTCGGTGCGCGCGCGTTCGGTCGTGCGTTGGAACGGCTCGGTGAGCGTCGGCACCAGTTCCGGGGCGACCGGGTGGCCGGTGTTCTCCACCCGCAGCACGCTCACGTCGTGCCGCTGTTCGGTGTGGACGGTGACGACGCCGCCAGCGGGGAGGTTGTGGACGATCGCGTTCTGCACGAGGTTCGTGACCATCCGCAGCATGAGCGCCGCGGAGCCGACGGCCCGCGTCGGCTCACCTGTGACGTCGAGCGTGATCGCGCGTTGTTCGGCGAGGGGGAGCAGCGTCTCGGCGGCTTCCTCGGCGAGGAGGGAGAGGTCGACGGGCTCGCGGGTGAAGCTCCGGCGGTCGCTGCGGCTGAGCAGCAGGAGGGCTTCGGTGAGGTCGATCGCGCGGGCGTTCACGGTGCGGAGGCGTTCGACGAGTTCGCCCCGGTCCCGCGTGGGGTCGTCGCGGGCGAGGTCGAGGAGCGTCTTCGAGATCGCCAGCGGGGTGCGCAGCTCGTGGGACGCGTTCGCGGCGAACCGCTGCTGTTCGGCGACGTGTGCTTCGAGCCGCGCGAGCATGGCGTCGAAGGCGTCGGCGAGCTCGCGGAACTCGTCGCTGCGGCCCGGCAGCCGGACGCGGTGGGAGAGCGACCCGTTCCCGGCCCGGCGCGCGGCGTCCGCGATGGCGGTCAGCGGGGTGAGCATGCGGCCGGCGAGGAGCCACCCGCCGACGAGCCCGAACACCAGCAGGAACGCCAGCACGACGACGATGAACGGCGCGAAGGCGCGCACGAGGCCGGAGCGGTTGATCAGGAAGGTGCCGGTGACGTGGATCGCGTCGTCCGGCAGGCCCCACAGGTAGAAGACCACCACGGCGGCGAGCAGCAGGATGCCCGCGAGCATGAGGAACCCGGCGTAGCTGAGGGTGAGCTTGAGCCGGACGCTCGGACCGGGCTGCCTAGGCACGGTCCGCTCCCGCACGTCCGGCGTCGATGCGGTAGCCCACGCCGGGCACCGTGACGATGAGCCACGGTTCGCCGAGCCGTTTGCGCAGGGCCGAGACGGTGATGCGGACGGCGTTGGTGAGCGGGTCGGCGTTCTCGTCCCACGCCCGTTCCAGCAGCTCTTCGGCGCTGACGACCCCGCCTTCGGCGGCGACGAGGACTTCCAGCACGGCGAACTGCTTGCGGGTGAGCGCGACGTAGCGCCCGTCGCGGAAGACCTCGCGGCGGAAGGGGTCCAGTCGCAGGCCCGCGATCTCGCGCACGGGTGGCCTGTTGTGGGCGCGCCTGCGGTCGAGCGCGCGCAGCCGCAGGACGAGTTCCCGCAGGTCGAACGGCTTGGTGAGGTAGTCGTCGGCGCCGAGTTCGAACCCGGAGGCCTTGTCGTCGATCCGGTCGGCGGCGGTGAGCATGAGGATCGGCATGCCGCTGCCGGACGCGACGATGCGCCGGGCGACCTCGTCGCCGGAAGGGCCGGGGATGTCGCGGTCGAGGACCGCGAGGTCGTAGGAGTTGACGCTGAGCAGTTCCAGGGCGGTGTCGCCGTCGCCCGCGACGTCGGCGGCGATCGCCTCCAGCCGCAGGCCGTCCCGGACGGCTTCGGCCAGGTAGGGCTCGTCCTCCACGATCAGCACGCGCATACCCGCAAGCTAAGCGGTGCGGCATATCGCCGCCGTATGCACGCCGTGCGTCCCACCACGGCGCGGTGACCGACCCCGCGTCAGCCGCCACCCGGGTCGAGCGTCACGCCGGTGATGGCCTTGGTCTCCCGCACGCCGATCTCCACCAGCGGGATGTCGTCGTAGTTGCTGAGGATGACGCCGACCCAGCCGGTGTCCGGGTAGATGCTCCAGTTGGCGCCGATGCCGCCGGCCCCGCCGCCCCGCCCGATCATCCACTGGTCGCCGACGACCTTGACCGGCATCGTGTACCCCGCGTACGACGTGGGCTCGTGGCCGGGGAGCTTCGCGCCGGCGAACAGGTCGGCGTAAGGCCGGGCCAACACCGTGCCGTCACGCAGCGCGTTCGCGAACCGGACCAGGTCTGGAGCGGTGACGAAGCCGTCGCCCGAGGCGTGGCCGATGAAACCGCGGGCCGGGTTCCGTCCCGTGATGTGCGGGCTCACGCTGCCCTTGTCGAGGTTGCGGACGGCGTCCACCCGGCTGCCGTCGGCCTGGAGCATGTACGGGTGCGCGATGCGCTCGTCGGTGAGCCACTGCCGCCGGGTGTAGTACGCCGAGCCGGTCATGCCGCTGCGCCCGAAGACGTGCTGGTGGACGTAGTCCCAGAACGTCATGCCGGACACGGCCTCCACGACCTGCGCGGCGATGGCCAGACCGGCGCCGCCGCCGGGGCGGTGGCCGTTGTCGTTCGAGCCGGGGACCGCCACCAGCTCCGCCTGCCTGGTCCACTGCTCGTGGTGCGCGTGCACCTCCTCCTCGCTGTGGAAGACGCGGTGCCAGTCCGGCATGGGGGCGTCCAACCCGGAGGTGCTGGTGAGCAGGTGGTGGACGGTCACCCGCTCGGCGATCTCCCGGGTGAAGCCCGTCAGGTGCCTGCCCACCGCGTCCGACAGCGCCAGCCTGCCCTGCTGCACCAGTCGCAGGACGGCCACGGCGAGGAACGGCTGGCTCGCCGAGGAGAGGTTGAACGCGGTGTTCTCGTGGTTGCGGATTCCCTTTTCCCGGTCGGCCATGCCGTAAGCGCGGGACAACACCGTGCGGCCCCGGTACGACAGGTGCACCACGCCGGAGAACTTGTCCTGCGCCGCCAACTCCGCGACGTACCGGTCGTAGGCCCCGCCGGGTCGGGTGTCGGGCGGGATCACCCGGTCGCGCTCGGACGGGGTGGCGTGACCTGGCAGGGAGCCCACGAGCGGCGCGCCGGCCGCCACGCCGGCGGCCAGCCCGCCCCACCCGAGCACCCTTCGCCGGTCGACACCACGTGCGGAATCGGAATTCATGGTCACGGCCCTTTCTCCGAGAGGTGAACCGACCCAATGCGGTTCACGCCTTCAGTGAAGGCGCAAGGCCGTTGCCGTGGCGTATGCGATTTCCGATACGTCCGCGATATGCCCGACCTGGCACGTGGAATTCCGACGTCATGAACTCTGCCGCGCTGGACGAACGACTGGGGGCACGACCTCGCGGCCGTGCCCCTCGCGGTGTCGTCAACCGGCGCGTCGCGCCCAGGCCGTGAACGGGTCGAGCGATCCCTCGACCCGGCACGGCTCGACGGTCCGGCCGCCGCGGTCGAGGCCGCGGTAGGAGGCGCGGTAGTCGAAGCCGTACCGCGCCGCCTCGTCGGCGCCGACCGCGTAGTAGACGGTGTCGATGCCGTGGTCGAACGCGGCCCGGTAGCACATCCCGCAGGGCTCGCCCGAGGCCAGCAGCACGGACTCGGCCACCAGCGCCGGTCCCGCCTTCGCCGCCGCGCGCAGCGCCACGATCTCGGCGTGCGCGGTGGGGTCGCGCTCGACCAGCACGCGGTTCACCCCGGTGCCGAGGACCCCGGCGGTGGGGTGGAGGACCACCCCCGCGAACGGGATGCCGCCGCGCTCGACCTCCGCCAGCGCGATACCGACGGCGTCCCGCATGTGGCCGGCGATCCGGTCGGCGTCCAGGCCGGTCATCACGCCTGGCCCGAGGAGTGCTTCGGGCTGGAGGCCAGCTTCAGCCACACGACACCGCCGATGATCACCGCCAGCCAGAAGACGCGCACCGGGGTGAGGGCCTGGTCGAGCAGGAACGCGCTGACGACGGCCGCGCCGGAGGAGCCGATGCCGGTCCAGACGGCGTAGCCGATGCCGACGTCGATGTTCTTCAACGCCAGGCTGAGCGTGAAGACGGTCAGGAAGAAGAACACCGCGGCGGCGATCGACCAGTTCAGGTCGGTGAAGCCCTTGCTGCCGCCGACGCTCACCGCGTAGCCGATCTCGACCAGGCCCGCGATCAACAGGATGATCCAGGCGCGGCGGCTCGCGGCGGTGGTGTCCTCGTGTCGGGTCGTGCCGGGTTGGGTCGAGGTGGTCATCTCGTGCGCTTCCTTTGCGATGGTCTCCGTGCCAGGTTCCAGGGGGCGCGTCCGGTCAGACAGCCGCGCCGGACAGTTCCAGCCCCACCACGCCGACGATGACGACGGCGATGCCGACGACCTTGCGCCAGTCGAGGCGCTCCTTGAACAGCAGCGTGCCGAGCAGCACGATGCCGACGGAGCCGAGGCCGGTCCAGATCGCGTAGCCCACGCCGACGTCCAGCGTGATGAGCGCCAGGCTCAGGAAGAACGTGCCGAGCGCGCCGATGACGAGCGTGAGGATGGACGGCCACAGGCGGGTGAAGCCCTTGGCGGCGTTGGCGCACAGCGCGAAGGCGATCTCGAAGACGGTGGCGATCGCCAGGTAGACCCAGTGCATCTCGCTTTCCTTTCCGTTCTAGCTCAGCGCTTTGCGCAGTTCATCGAGGCTCGGCACGCCCTCGACGCGGTGCGAGCCGATGACGATCGTCGGGACGGCTCGCACGTTCACCGCCCGTGCCTCGGCCAACCGGGCCTGGTGCCGCTCGGCGTACCGGCGCTCGGCCAGCGCGGCGGCGAACTCGTCGGCGTCGAGCCGCACCTCGGCGGCGATCTCCTTGAGCACCTCGGGTTGGCCGATGTCGCGGTCGTGCTGGAAGAACGCCCGCAGCACCGCCTGGTGGTACTCCTTCGCCCGACCGTGCTCCTCGGCGAACAACGAGCCCTCGAACGGCAGGTGCGTGTAGGGCTGCGGCGACACGGTCGGCAGCTTGATCGGCACCCCGAGCCGCTCGGCCATCGGGTAGACCGAGGTCCGCCAGACCCGGGGCAGGTAGTCGTCCTCCGGGCGCAGGGTGGGGTTCGGATGGGGCCGCAGCTCGTAGGGCCGCCAGGTGACCGTGGCGCCCGCCTCGGCGGCGGCCGTCTCGATGACGTCCTCCGCGAGCAGGCAGTAGGGACACACGTAGTCGAAGTAGACGACGACCTCGGGTGGGTTCATGTCTCCTCTCCCGATCCACACGAGGGGATACCGGCTAAATATTTGCATGCATCTGCATGGTCCCGTCAAGTCCCTCATGCGGCCGTCACCGAGACGTAGTACATCCCCCCTGTCACCAGCGCATTCATCCTCGACGAGGCTGGCTCGCCGATCCCGTCACGCGTGAAAGGTCCATGCTTGGACATGGAAGCTGCTCCGGAGTGACGGCCGGAACGTGCCCCGGACGGAGCACCCCCGGCGTGGAAACCCGCTCAGAGGTGGGAAGCGAGGATCGTGAGGTGTCGGCCCTGGGCGATCAGCCGGTAGAGTCGACCGTGATCACGTGTATGTACCAGCATGCTTGCCCCGCGACAAGCCAGCCCGGGTCTAGAATGTTGCTCACTCATGGACTTGGCTGCCCGATCCCGAAGCGCAGGTGACGAGATGAGCGCCGCACCCCGTCAGACCACCGAGGCCGCCGCCTCCGACCAGGTCGCCTGGAGCAGGGTGCTGACCCTGCACGTCCTCGTCGAACGCCAACTGGCGCAGGCCATGCAGCGGCGCCACGGCGTCGGTCTGTCGGAGTACCGGGCACTGGCGGAGCTGTCGAAGTCCGCGGCGGGGGAGTGGCGGATGCAGGAGCTCGCCGACCGGATCGGCCTGGGGCAGAGCTCGGTGACCCGCCTGGTCGCCCGGCTGGACGCCCTCGGCTTCGCCCGGCGGGACCTCTGCCCCGACGACAAGCGCGGCGTCTACGCCGTCATCACCGACGAGGGCAGGCAGTTGCACACCGCGGCACGGGCCACCTACGCCGAGGTGCTCAGCTCGGCGTTGAACACGGCCGGCGCCGACCAGGAGCTCGCCCGGCTCGTCCAGGCGATCCGCAGCGCCACCTGATCGGCGGCGTCACACGCCCGGCATCGTCCTTTCGCAGCAGTGACGTGGAATAGTCGGAGCAGGAATCCGGTCCGCCACTCGACGCAACCCGCCGTCGTGATCTGTGATCCGAATCGGAACCGAAGTTAGTTGCTTGACCGTGCATCTGTCGCCGGCTAATTTACGAGGCGCAGCGACAGGACGGTCGGGACCGCTGAGAGATCAGCCGGGGCGAACCCTTGCCGCTTCAGCGGAAACGCGACCTTTCGGCGCCGCGGGCGCCGGTCCCTCGCTCAGGTAGTCCAACCTTTCTGCGGCACTGCTTGCTCCGAGGAGGAATCGTGCCTTCGTCGCGTTTGCTCGGTCACCTCGCCGAACACGCGGTGAACAGTTCCCAGTCGGTCGCACTGGTCTGCGGGGACCGGGAATTGACGTATGGCGGGTTGTCCGGGCTCGCCGAGCGGTACGCGGCCGACCTGACCGCGCTCGGCGTGACCCCTGAACGGCCGGTGTGCGTTCCCGCGCACAAGTCGGTCGAGACCATCGCGTTGCTGATCGCCTGCTTCACGGTGGGCGCCAGTGTCCTCGTGCCGTCGTCCGAACTGGGCCCCACCGCCCTCCGGGCGATCTGCGAACAGGCACGGTGCTCGCACGTCCTCACGGTGGGCGCCGACGGGCGTCCGATGTCGACGGTGGTCGACGGCGCCGCGCCCGAGGGCTTCGACCCCGTCGACCCGAGCCGGACCAGGATCATGTTCACCACGTCCGGCTCGACCGGGACGCCGAAGATCGTGCCCGTCCCCGAGTCCGCTTTCGACGACTTCGCGGACTGGGCGACGAAGCAGTTCGCCCTGACGGCCGGCGACGTCTCGCTCAGCTATGCACCGTTCAACTTCGACTTGTCGCTGCTCGACGTGTGGGTCTTCCTGCGCCTGGGCGGCCGGGTCGTCCTCGTGGACCCGGCCGCGGGCGCGGACGGCAAGCGACTGCGCCGCCTGGTCGCCGACCACGGCGTCACGTTCGTCCAAGGTGTGCCGCTGCTCTACCAACTGCTCACCGAGGACGACAACGCGACCTTCCCGACCCGGACCGTCGTCTTCACCGGCGAGGCGCTGCCCCAGCGGCTCCTGCCCCGCGTCGCCCGCGCGTTCCCGGAAGCCCGGCTGTACAACGTGTTCGGCTGCACGGAGACCAACGACAGCTTCATCCACGAGGTCGACCCGGCGACCGCCGGACCGCGAATCCCCATCGGCAGGCCGATCGACGGCGTGGACGCGGTGCTCGTCGACGGCGACGGCGCCCTCGTCGAAGGGCCGGGGACGGGCGAGCTGCTGGTCCGGACACCGTTCCAGACCACCGGGTACTTGCGGAGCGCGCTCAACGACAAGGCGTTCCGCCCGGCTCCGAACGGCGTCGGCGGACCGTTCTACCGGACCGGCGACCTGGCGACCCGCGACGCCGACGGCGTGTTCGTCCTGGAAGGACGCCGTGACTTCCAGGTGAAGGTGCGCGGCATCCGCACGAACGTGCTGGAGGTCGAGGCCGTGCTGGCGGCCCACCCCGAGGTCGAGGCGGCCGCGGTCGTCGCCGTCCCCGACGACGCCGCGGGGCACCGCCTGCACGCGGAGGTCGAGCGGAAGCCGGGCTCCGGGCTGACCTCGCTCAAGTTGCGCGGCCACGGCGCGAGGACGCTGCCGCGCCACGCCATCCCGTCCACGATCCGCGTCGGCGACGCGCGGCTGCCCCGCACGTCCACCGGCAAGCCGGATCGCAAGCTCATCAAGGAAACCGTCATGAAGGGCGCTGACTGATGGACTTGGAAGCCCAGATCCGCGACTACATCGTCTCCGAGTTCCTGTCCGGCGAGGACGTCCCCGACCTTACCGACGACTTCGACCTCATCGAGAACGGCGTCGTCGACAGCCTGGGCCTCGTCCGACTGATCTCGCACATCAGCAAGAACCACGCCATTCCCGTCGACGACATCCCGCTCGAGCCGTCGAACTTCCGCGACATCGAGCACATCTGCTCCTTCATCCGGCAGACGACCGCCGCCGCGTCGGTCTGACCGGGAGACGTGTGCACTTCCCGAACCCATTCAACTAGGAGAGACCACGTGATCGTCCGCAGCTACGACGAGATCGCCCCGGTCGAGTGGGGCAACGGCACCAGCCACCGCCTGCTCACCGAGTCCGACGGCATGGGCTTCACCGTCTGCGAGACGTTGGTGCGCCAGGGCACGACCAGCGCCCTGCAGTACCGCCGTCACCTGGAGGCCTGCTACTGCATCGGTGGTTCCGGCGAGGTCGTCACCGCCGACGGGGAACGTCACAAGATCGTCGAGGGCACCCTGTACGCCCTCGACAAGCACGACGCGCACTACCTCGTCGCCTCCGACGACGAGGACCTGCGGCTCATCTCGGTGTTCAACCCGCCGCTGCGGGGCGACGAGAAGCACGCGTTATCCGAGGACGGGTTCTCCCAGTACTGATCCGTTCACGGTGGGGGCCGCGCCGGTCGGGCGGCCCCCACCCACGGCGCCAGCGAGGGAATGACTCACCATGACTGCAACCTCCGACACGTTCGCCACCGTCGCCGACTGGGCCGAGGACCTCAACCTCGACACCGCGGCGTGGGACGCCCGCGGCGAGTTCCCGTGGGAGAAGTGGAAAGCGATCCGGCGCAGCGGCATCCTCGCCGTCCCGTTCGAGCGGCGGTACGGCGGCCGCGGCCACTCGCTCACCGAGACCATGCGGGCGCTGGAAGGGCTCGGCTACACCAGCCGGGACGCGGGCCTCAACTTCTCGACGTCGACGCAGATCGTCAGCGTGGGCCTGGTCCTGCAGGCGTTCGGCGACGAGGGACTGAGGTCGGCCCACCTGCCGAAGATCATCTCCGGTGAGGTGATCACCGCGCACGCGATCACCGAGCCGACAAATGGCTCGGACGCCACCGGCATCGCCACGACCGCCCGCCGGGACGGCGACGACTACGTCCTCGACGGCGAGAAGATGTTCATCACGAACGCGCCGGTCGCGGACCTGATCCTGCTCTACGTCCGCACCGGCGAGCCCGGTCCGTTCGGGCTGAGCTGCTTCCTCGTCGACCGCGACACGCCGGGCCTGCGCATCGGCGAGCCGCTCGACAAGATGGGCCTGCGCACCTCGCCGCTCGGCGCGGTCACGCTCGACGGCGTGCGGGTGCCCGTGAGCCGACGCGTCGGCCAGGAGGGCGCGGGCTTCCTCATCCTCGACCACATCATGAAGCGGGAGATCCTGCTCTCGTTCTCGATCACCCTCGGCGAGATGACGCACCGACTGGAGCGGTGCGTGCGGCAGGCCAGGACGCGCACGCAGTTCGGCCAACCGATCGGCGGATTCCAGGCCGTCAGCCACAAGATCGCCGACATGAAGATCGCGGTGGAGACGGCCCGGAAGTGGCTGTACGACACCGGCGCCAAGGTCGAGGCCGGCCAGGACGCCGCGATCGACGTCGCCGCCACCAAGACGGTGGTGAGCGAGGCGAACCTGCGCACCGCGCTGGACGCGGTCCAGGTCTTCGGCGGCGCCGGGTACCTCACCGGCACGGGCGTCGAGGCGGACGTGCGCAACGCGGTCGGCGGGACGATCTACTCCGGGACGAACGAGGTGCAGCGCAACCGGATCGCGTCGCTGCTCGGCCTCCGTCCCACGGCTCCCCGAGGAGGGCACGGTGCATGACGATCTCGCGCGGCTGACCGCGCCCACGGAGTTCCTGGACTACGAGTCCACGCCCGTGCGGGAGTTCGTCGACGGCGTGGTCCCCGACCGCGGCGCGGACAAGCGGGACCTCGCGATCGCGCTGTACTACGCGGTCCGGGACGACGTCTTCTACGAGGTCTACGGCGCGGACCTGTCCCGCGACGGGCTGAAGGCCAGCCACGTCGCCACCCGCAAGCAGGGCTTCTGCCTGCACAAGTCGGTGCTCTACGCGGCGTGCTGCCGTGCGGTCGGCATCCCGGCGCGGTTGCACTACGGCAAGGTCCGCAACCACCTGGCGTCCGACCGGCTGCGCAAGCACATCGGCGGTGACGTCTTCTTCCACGGGCTGGCCGCCGTCCACCTCGACGGGCAGTGGGTCAAGGCGACGCCGGTGTTCAACGGGTTGCTGTGCAAGCTGTACGGGCTCAAGCCGCTCGAGTTCGACGGCGTCACCGACAGCCTCTACCACCCGTTCGACGAGGACGGGCGCAAGAGCATGGAGTTCCTGGTCGACCACGGCGGGTTCGACGACCTGCCGTACGAGTTCGTGATGGACCAGATGCGGACCAACCACCCCGACTTCCTGGACCCGGACGGCACGGGCACCGTTTCCGGTGGTTCCCTCGCCGCCGAGGCCGCCAGGTGACCCCTGGAAGGAGGACATCGCCATGGCCGAACCCACCCCGGTCCCCGCTGACGGGTGGGCCGCCCGCGCCCGGATCGGCGTGGTCGTGCCCCACGCCGACGTCGGGCCGGAATCCGAACTGCAGGCCCTCGCCCCGCGCGGCGTCGTCATCCACGGCTCCCGCGTCCACTTCGGCGCGATGCGCGCCGGGGGCGAGATGGACCGGAAGATCCCGCACGCGCCGGTCCGGGCGTTCGTCGAGCCGCCGCACGTCGACACGGCGGTGGAGCTGCTCGCCGCCGCGCCGCTCGACGTGATCGCGCTCGGCTTCACCAGCTCGGCGTACGTCCTCGGCGCGGCGGGGGAGAAGGACCTGTTCGACCGCCTGAGCGGCCACACGCGCGGGTTGCCGATCACCGGCACCACCAGGGCGGCGGTGGCGGGCTTCGCCGCGCTCGGCGCGCGCCGCGTCGCGATCGTCAACCCGCCGTGGTTCGACGACGAGCTGTCCGACCTCGGTGCGGACTACTTCGGCGAGCACGGTTTCGAGGTCGTCCAGCACGGCCCGTGCGGCCTGCCGAGCAACCAGAAGCTGATCACGCCGGAAGCCCTGACCGACTGGGTCCGCACCACGGTGGCGAAGGCCGAGCCGGACGCGGTCCTCGTGGCCGGCAACGGCATCCGCGCGGTCGGCGTGATCGACGCGCTGGAGCGGGACTGCGGTTTCGCGGTCCTGACCGCCAACCAGGTGCTGCTCTGGCACGCCCTCCACCTCGCGGGGGCCACGGACGTGCTGCCGGAGATCACCACCTATGGCCGCTTGTTCGCCGTTGCGCCGAACTGAGCCGTCGCCCGTGTCCGGACGCCCTGCGTCATCGGCGCAGGGCGTCCCCGCGGCATGGCGCTGACGACCGCGGCCGTCCACGCGAACGCCCCGCCGGCGAAACCCGGCGGGGCGTTCGGCGTTGTGGTGGGCGTTAGCGCACGGTGGTGCGGCGGCGGCCGGCGATGGCTTCCGCTACGCCGATGAGCAGCACCGAGGCGATCACCGCGAGGATGAAGCCCAGCACGTTCAGCTCGAAGATGTCACCCGTGCCGAGCAGGTTGGCGATGGTGCCGCCGATGACGGAACCGACCAGGCCGAGCAGCAGTGTCGCCACGATGCCGAGGTTCTGCTTGCCGGGCTTGATCAGTCGGGCGAGCGCGCCGATGACCAGCCCGGCGACGATGAACCCGATCACGTCGCCTCCCGATAAGTCGATGATCTTCCGACACCGGGCTACCCGATCGGCCTAGACGAGTAATGCGTAAGTCGGTCAGTGGTCGTAGGCGGTCAGGGACCGGGTG
>NZ_JBHTLK010000022.1:0-51071 GCF_042678885.1 Saccharothrix hoggarensis | reverse complement strand
GCCTGGACGGCCTGGGCCGCCACCACGCCGGCCGCCCGAAGTGCCGCGGCGGGCGGGTCTCATCAGGCGGTGCCGGGTGGGCCGCACGCCGCGTACTCCCCGCTCCCGCCGGGTCACGGTGGGTTGAAAATCCGGCGGGTCGCCGGGCACAAGGCCACCCAGCTGGTCGCGGTCGGTCTGCTCGGGCTCGTCCTGGGCGGCGGGATCGTGGCCCTCGCCGACCGCGACGACCACCGCAGGCACGGCGGCGGGTTCGACCGGCAGGGCCACTCTCGGTTCGACGAGCGCGGGGGCGGCCGGTTCGACGAGCGCGGAAAGGGCGGCGACCGGGGCGAGCGCCACCCCGGGGGTTGGCCCGGGCGCGGGCCGGAGCGCGACTTCGAGCGGTAGGCCGGACCGGGACGGGGAAGATCACCCGAGGCGGTGAACCGTCAGGTCAGGAAGCCGCGCAGCAGCAGGGCCGTGCCGTCGAGGTGCTCGGCCATCGCCCGCCGCGCGGCCTCCGCGTCACCGGCCAGGATGTGCGTGACGATCCGCTCGTGCTGCTCGTTCGAGTGCGCCAGGTTGGGCTGGAGGAGCGGTATCCGGTCGAGCAGGGCGTTCACCCTCATCCGGGCGTCGGCGACGGCCGCCGTGAGCGACGGCGACCCGGTCGCCTCGGCGATCGCCAGGTGCAGGCGCGAGTCCTTGCGCCGGTACTCGTCCAGCGACGCGTCACGGCACTCGACCAGCCGGGACAGCAGGTTCCGCCGCTCCACCGACCCCAGCGCGCGTCCCGCCGCGCACTCCACCGCGCCCGTCTCCACCGCCGCGCGCAACGTCATCGCGTCCGCCAGGTCCTCCGGGTCGACCCGGTGGTCCGGCGCGGGGACGGGCACGCGCTCCATCACGAACGTCCCGCCGTACCGGCCGCGCCGCGACTCGACGTACCCGGCGTCCTGCAACGACCTGATCGCCTCGCGCAACGTCACCCGGCTGACGCCCAGCCGGGTGGCGAGGTCCCGCTCGGCGGGCAGCCGCTCCCCCGGCCCCACGGCCCCGAGCCGGATGGCCTGCATGAGCCGTTCCACGGTCTCCTCGAACGCGTTGCCCGCCCGCACGGGGCGGAACAACGCGTCCTGCAACGGCATCACAGCGGTGTCACGTAGGCACCGGCGATGCCGCCGTCGACCAGGAAGTTCGACGCCGTGATGAACGACGAGTCGTCGCTGGCCAGGAACGCCACCGCGGCCGCGATCTCCTCCGGCTCGGCGAACCGGCCCAGCGGCACGTGCACCAGTCGCCGCGCGGCCCGCTCCGGGTCCTTCGCGAACAGCTCCCGCAGCAACGGCGTGTTCACCGGTCCGGGTGACAGGGCGTTGACCCGCACCCCCTGCCGGGCGAACTGGACGCCCAGCTCGCGGCTCATCGCCAGCACGCCGCCCTTGGACGCGGTGTAGGAGATCTGGGACGTCGCCGCGCCCATCGTCGCCACGAACGACGCCGTGTTGATCACCGAGCCGCGGCCGCGCTCCAGCATGTGCGGGATGGCGTGCTTGCAGCACAGGTACACCGAGGTCAGGTTGACCTTCTGCACCCGTTCCCACGCCTCGATGCCGGTGGTCAGGATCGAGTCGTCGTCGGGCGGCGAGATGCCCGCGTTGTTGAAGGCGACGTCGAGCGAGCCGTAGGTGTCCACAGTGGTCTGGAACAGGGCGGAGACCTGTTCCTCGTCGGTCACGTCGACCTGGGCGAACAGGCCGCCGACCTCGTCGGCCGCCGCCTTGCCCGCGTCACCGTCCACATCGGCCACGACGACCCGCGCGCCCTCGGACGCCAGCCGTCGGACCGAGGCGAGCCCGATGCCGCTGCCGCCGCCGGTCACCACGGCCACCCGGCCCTCAAGTCGCTGAACCATGTCTCTCCCAATCGATGTGCGCGTGCGGTCGTGCGCGGTGCGGTCAGTGGGCGATGAAGACGTTCTTGGTCTCGGTGAACGCGTCGAGCGCGTCCGGCCCGAGCTCGCGCCCCAGGCCGGACTGCTTGAACCCGCCGAACGGCGTCCAGTACCGCACCGACGAGTGGGAGTTCACCGAGAGGTTCCCGGCCTCCACGCCGCGGGACACGCGCAGCGCACGCCCCACGTCACGGGTCCAGATCGACCCGGACAGGCCGAACTCGCTGTCGTTGGCCAGGCGGACCGCGTCCTCCTCGTCGGTGAACGGCAGCACGGCCACCACGGGCCCGAAGATCTCCTCCACGGCGGCGCGGTCGCCGGGCGCGACGGGCGCGAGCACCGTGGGCGGGAACCAGAACCCCGCGCCCGACGGCGCCGAGCCGCGGAACGCCACCGGCGCGTCGGACGGCACGTAGGACGCGACCTTCTCCCG
Source organism: Saccharothrix hoggarensis (assembly GCF_042678885.1). Taxonomy (GTDB): domain Bacteria; phylum Actinomycetota; class Actinomycetes; order Mycobacteriales; family Pseudonocardiaceae; genus Actinosynnema; species Actinosynnema hoggarensis. The sequence goes on along the minus strand of NZ_JBHTLK010000022.1, from coordinate 48,702 downwards.
GTGCGCGGCGGAGATCAGCGGTCCCATCTCGGTCGCCTCGTCGCCCGGCGCGCCCACCACGACGCCCTTGACGGCCGGTTCCAGCAGCTCCATGAACCGGTCGTAGGCCGACGCCTGCACCAGGATGCGCGACCGGGCGCAGCAGTCCTGGCCCGCGTTGTCGAACACCCCGTACGGCGCGGTGGCCGCGGCCTGCTCCAGGTCGGCGTCGGCGAACACGATGTTGGCCGACTTGCCGCCCAGCTCCAGCGTCACCCGCTTGACCTGCTCGGCGCAGCCGGCCATGACCTGCTTGCCGACCCGCGTGGACCCGGTGAACACGACCTTGCGCACGGCGGGGTGCGTGACGAACCGCTGCCCCACCACCGGCCCGGCGCCCGGCAGCACCTGGAACACGCCCTCCGGGACACCGGCCTCCAGCGCGAGCTCGGCGAGCCGCAGCGCGGTCAGCGGCGTCAGCTCGGCCGGTTTGAGCACCACGGTGTTGCCCGCCGCCAGCGCGGGCGCGAAGCCCCACCCGGCGATCGGCATCGGGAAGTTCCACGGCACGATCACGCCGACCACGCCCACCGGCTCGTGGAAGGTCACGTTCAGCCCGCCCGGCACCGGGATCTGCCTGCCGAACAGGCGTTCCGGGGCGGCGGAGTAGTAGTGCAGCACGTCGCGGACGTTGCCCGCCTCCCAGCGCGCGTTGCCGATGGTGTGCCCGGAGTTCAGCACCTCCAGCGCGGCCAGCTCCTCCACCGCGCCGTCGACGGCGTCCGCGAACCGGCGCAGCAGCCGGGCCCGGTCGCCGGGCGCGACGGCACGCCACGCGGGCAGCGCCGCCCAGGCGCGGGCGATCGCCGCGTCGGTCTCCTCCAGCGAGGCCAGCGGCACCGACCGGACCACCTCCTCGGTGGCCGGGTTGATCACGTCGAACGTCGTCACTCCACACCCCTGTCCGCAACCGCGGTCCTGTCCGCTGCTGCCCTGTGTCCTGTGGCGGTGTCGCCCGTCGCGGCCCGCGTCGCGGCGACGAGCGCGGCGAACAAGCGGTCGTCCTCGGTGTCGGCCTCCGGGTGCGACTGCACGCCGAGCACGAACCGCGCGCCGGGCAGCTCCACGGCCTCCACGGTGCCGTCCGGCGCGCCCGCGACCACGCGCAGGCCGTCGCCGATGGTGTCCAACGCCTGGTGGTGGTGGCAGTGCACGGTGGTGGCCAGGCCGACGACCTCCGCCAGCCGCGAGCCGGGCGCGACCGCGACGCCGGTGTGCTGGAACACCCCGGGCGTCGGGTTGTGGCCGTCCACGTGCTGGACCAGCGTGCCGCCCAGCGCCACGTTGAGCAGCTGCATCCCCCGGCACACCGCGAGCAGCGGCAGGTCGAGTTTTAGTGCCGCTCGCGTGAGGCTCAGCTCGACCGCGTCCCGGTCGGGGCGGGCCGGTCCGGTGCGCGGGTCGCGCGGCCGCCCGTACAACGCCGGGTCGACGTCCGCGCCGCCCGCCAGCACCAGGCCGTCGAGGAACGCGATGGCGTCCGCGTCCCACTCGCCGACCGGCGGCAGCAGCACGGGGTTGCCGCCCGCCCGCACCACCGAGTCGAGGTAGTCGCGGTGCAGGACCGCCGCCTCCACGTCCCACACGCCGAACCGGGCGCGTTCGAGGTAGGTGCTGACGCCGATCAGCGGGCGTGCCCTAGAGCCGTTCGAAGCCACGGATGCGCTCCCAGTCCGTCACCGACGAGTCGAACGCGGCCAGTTCCACCCGGGCCGCGTTGAGGTAGTGCTCGACCACGTCCTGGCCGAACGCCTCGCGCGCCAGCTCGCTCCTCGCCAGCAGGGACGCGGCGTCGCGCAGCGTGGCGGGCACGGTCGGGCGGTCCGACCCGTAGGCGTTGCCGACGAACTCGTCCTCCAGCGGCAGCTCGTTCTCCACGCCGTGCAGGCCGGCCGCGATCAGCGCGGCGACGGCGAGGTACGGGTTCACGTCCGCGCCCGGCACCCGGTTCTCGAACCTGAGCGACTGCCCGTGCCCGACGACGCGCAGCGCGCACGTCCGGTTGTCCTTGCCCCAGGCCACCGCGGTCGGCGCGAAGCTGCCCCGCGCGAACCGCTTGTAGGAGTTGATGTTCGGCGCGAGGAAGTACGCCAGCTCTCGCAGCGCGGCGAGCTGGCCCGCCATGAAGTGCTCCATGAGCTTCGACATGCCGCGCCCTTCGGCGAACACCGGCTCGCCGTCCTCCGAGCGGAGGCTCAGGTGGATGTGGCACGAGCTGCCCTCGCGCTCGTTGTACTTCGCCATGAACGTCAGCGACTTGCCCTGCTGCGCCGCGATCTCCTTGGCGCCGGTCTTGTAGATGCTGTGGTTGTCACACGTCGCGAGCGCTTCGGTGTAGCGGAACGCGATCTCGTGCTGGCCGGGGTTGCACTCGCCCTTGGCCGACTCGACCACCATGCCCGCGCCCGCCATGTGGTTGCGGATGGCGCGCAGCAGCGGCTCGACGCGCGCGGTGCCGAGCAGGGAGTAGTCCACGTTGTACTGGTTGGCCGGGGTGAGGTCGCGGTAGCCGCGGTTCCAGGCGTCCTCGTAGGTCGTGTCGAAGACGATGAACTCGAGCTCGGTGCCGACGAACGCGCGCAGACCCCGTTCGGCGAGGCGGTCGAGCTGGCGCTTGAGGATCTGCCGCGGGGACACCACGACCGGCTCGCCGTCCTCCCAGACCAGGTCGCACATCACGAGCGCGGTGCCCTCGTGCCACGGCACGCGCCGCAGCGTGGACAGGTCGGGCCGCATGACGAAGTCGCCGTACCCGGTCTCCCACGACGACATGGCGTAGCCGTCGACGGTGTTCATCTCGACGTCCACGGCGAGCAGGTAGTTGCAGCCCTCGGCGGCGTGCGGCAGTACCTCGTCGACGAAGTAGCGGGCGGCGCAGCGCTTGCCCTGGAGGCGGCCCTGCATGTCGACGACCGCGACGAGCACCGTGTCGACCTCCCCGGCGTCCACGAGCACGCGCAACTCCTCGACGGCGAGCATCCGCGATACCTCCAAAGGTATGTCAGCGAGCCATTGGACAGCTCATCTTGACACCATCACATCAGCCACGCCACCCTCGCCACATCCTCCAAAGGAGCGCGACTGACCCATTAGGGAGCGAGCGCAGATGGCCAAGCACGTCGAGTACGAGAAGGTGGGCAGCGACTACCTGGAACACCGGCAGCTCAAGCGGGGCGCCGCGGGCTGGGTCCTGCTGGCGGGGCTGGGTGTCTCCTACGTCATCTCGGGCGACTTCGCCGGGTGGAACTTCGGCATCGCGCAAGGCGGGTGGGGCGGCCTGCTCGTCGCCACGGCCCTGATGGGCCTGATGTACACGTGCATGGTGTTCGGCCTGGCGGAGCTCGCGGCCGCGCTGCCCGTGGCCGGCGGCGGTTACGGCTTCGCGCGACGCGCGCTCGGACCGCTCGGCGGGTTCGCCACGGGCATCGCGATCCTCATCGAGTACGCCATGGCGCCGGCCGCGATCGCGGTGTTCATCGGCGGGTACGTGGAGACGCTGGGGCTGTTCGGCCTGACCAACTCCTGGCCGGTGTACCTGGTGTGCTTCCTCGTGTTCATCGGCGTGCACCTGTACGGCGTCGGCGAGGCGTTGCGGCTGATGTTCGTCATCACGGGCGTGGCGGTGGTGGCGCTGGCCGTGTTCGTCATCGGCATGGTGCCGCGGTTCGACTCGGCGAAGCTGTTCGACCTGGCCCAGGGTGACGGCTTCCTGCCGTTCGGCGTCACGGGGGCGTTGGGCGCGCTGGTGTTCGGGATCTGGTTCTTCCTGGGCGTCGAGGGCGTGCCGGTGGCCGCGGAGGAGGCGCGCGACCCGAAGCGGGACATGCCGCGCGGGATCATCGCCGCGATGCTCGTGCTGCTGGTGTTCGCGGGCGCGATCCTGGTGTTCGCGCCCGGCGGGGCGGGGTCGGAGGCGTTGAAGGGGTCCGACAACCCGCTGCCGGCGGCGGTGCGCGCGGCGTACGGCGGGGACAACCTGCTGGCGCAGGTGGTGAACTACGTCGGCCTGGCCGGGTTGGTGGCGAGCTTCTTCTCGCTCATCTTCGCCTACTCGCGGCAGTTGTTCGCCCTGTCGCGGGCCGGGTACCTGCCGCGGTGGCTGTCGCGCACCGGCAAGCGCAAGACGCCGTACCTGGCGCTGATCGTGCCGGGCGCGATCGGGTTCGTGCTGGCGGCGATCACCCGCGACGGCGCCTTGCTGATCAACATCGCGGTGTTCGGCGCGGCGCTGTCGTACGTGCTGATGATGGTGTCGCACATCGTGCTGCGGGTGCGGGAGCCGGGGCTGGAGCGCCCGTACCGGACGCCGGGCGGCGTGGCGACGACGGCGGTCGCACTCGTGCTCGCGCTGGCGGCCGTGGTGGCGACGTTCTTCGTGGACGAGCTCGCCGCCGGGATCACGGCGGGCATCGTCGTGGTGGCGCTGGCGTACTTCTGGTTCTACAGCCGGCACCACCTCGTCGCGTCCGCGCCGGAGGAGGAGTTCGCGGCCATCGCGCAGGCCGAACGCGAGCTGAAGGACTGACCGGACCGGCCGGGGCGGGCGGCGCCGGTCCCTCGCCCCGGCCGTCCGAATACCAGGTGATCCGGTCGGGATGTCCGGCATTCCCCGTGGTTCGCCCGATCGTGGACGCAACTCCGCTCCAGAGCGGGAACCCTCCTCACGCAAGGTGCCACCGAGGAGGAGGACGTCATGACCACCAGGACCTGCACGGCCGGACTGGCCGTCGCGGCACTGCTCGTCACGACCGGCGTCGCCACCGCCGCACCGACCTACGCGGACCAGGTGCTCAGCCTGACCAACGCGGAACGTTCGGCGGTCGGCTGCCCGGCGCTCGCCCCGAACGCGCAGCTCGCGGCGGCGGCCAAGCGGCACAACGACGAGATGGCCCGCACCGGCAACTTCAGCCATACAGGCGTTGACGGCAGCACGCCCGCACAGCGCGTCACCGAGGCCGGTTACCAGTACCGGATCACGGCGGAGAACATCGCCGCCGGCCAGGGCACGCCCGAGGAGGTCGTGCGGGCGTGGATGAACAGCTCGGGCCACCGGGCCAACATCGTCAACTGCGAGTTGCGCGACCTCGGCGTCGCGCACGCCGTGGACGGCAGCGCCAAGTCGTACTGGACCCAGGAGTTCGGCGTCCGGCGGTGACGTCCGGGGTGACGTCCGGCGGTGTCGTACAGGGGTCGTTCAGGCCGGCGTTCGGGGTGTCGTTCAGGCGCGGCGGGGTCGCACCGGTTCGCGGGCGTCGTACTCCCGCCGCGCCGCTTGGACCTGGTCGAGGTTGACGGACCACTCCGACAGCGCGGCGAACAACGGCGCCAGGCTGCGCCCCAGCTCGCTGATCTCGTACTCGACGCGGGGCGGGACCTCCGCGTGGTAAGTGCGCACGACGAGCCCGTCGCGTTCCAACTGCCGCAGCCGTTGCGTCAGCACCTTGGGCGTGATCGTGGTGATGCGGCGTTCCAGCTCGACGAACCGCTGCCGCCCGTGCTCGTGCAGCGCCCACAGGATCGGGGTGGTCCACCGGCTGAACACGATGTCGACCACCGGGGCGATCGGGCAGGCCAGTTCGGGCGCGACCTCACGCTGTGTGCTGCCGGTCACAATCCACCCCTTCCGCCATTACTATCCTCTAGGTACCTACTATACCCGCGAAGGTAGCGTCCTCGTCGTCCACATAGGAGTTCGGGAACGAGGAGCGCATCGTGATCGTGGTAACCGGAGCCACCGGCAACGTCGGCCGGCCGCTCGTGCGGGCGTTGGCCGCGGCGGGTGAGCGGGTGACGGCCGTGTCGCGGAAGGTCTCGGCGGCGGACGTGCCGGACGGCGTGCGCGCCGTGGCGGCCGACCTGGCCGAGCCGAGGAGCCTCAAGCCGGCGCTGGACGGCGCCGAGGCGTTGTTCCTGCTGACGTCCGGCGACTGGCTGGCGTCCGGCGGCGGCGCCCCCGTGCTGGCCGAGGCGTTGGACCTCGCGCGGGACGCCGGCGTGCGGCGGGTCGTCCTGCTGTCGTCGCAGGGAGTGGGGACGCTGCGCCACCCGCCGCAGCTGGAGGAGGCCGTGCGGGAGTCCGGTCTGGAGTGGACGGTGCTGCGGCCGGGCGGGTTCCAGTCCAACGCGTACGCGTGGGCCGAGTCGGTCCGCGCGCGCCGCGAGGTCGCCGCGCCGTTCGCGGACGTGGCGCTGCCGAACGTCGACCCGGACGACATCGCCGGGGTCGCCGCCGCGGCGTTGCGGGAACCGGGCCACGGCGGCCTGACCTACGTGCTGACCGGACCGGCGGCGATCTCGCCGCGCCAGCAGGCGGCGGTGCTCGGCGACGTGCTGGGCGAGCCGGTGCGGTTCGTCGAGCAGACCCGGGACGAGGCCAGGGCGCAGCTGCTCCGGTTCATGCCGCCGGGGGTCGCGGACGCCACCCTCGACATCCTCGGCACGCCGTCGCCCGCCGAGCGGGAGGTGAGCCCCGACGTCGAGCGGGTCCTCGGCCGCCCCGCCCGGCCGTTCGCCGAGTGGACGGCCCGGAACGCCGCGGCCTTCCGGTGACGGGTCCGGGCGCGGGGCGCGCGCTTCGGGCCGAAGTCGGGAACTAGCAGGTCGGACCGAGTCGGACGAGCGCGCCGTCCGACTCCGGGGCCCGAGGATGTGCTTCCCGTCGAACGCCCTGGCAGGATCGGGCCGTGAGTGACATTCAACGTGTTGGAGTGGTGGGATCGGGCCTGATGGGCTCCGGCATCGCCGAGGTCTGCGCGCGCGCCGGGCTCGACGTGCTGGTGGCCGAGGTCAGCCCGGACGCCACGGAGGCCGCGCGCGGGCGGATCGCCTCGTCGCTCGGCCGGGGTGTGCGCAGCGGCAAGCTGTCCGCCGAGGACCGGGACGCCGCACTGGAGCGCCTGCGGTTCACCACCGACTACGCCGACTTCGCCGACCGTAACCTGGTCGTGGAAGCCGTCGCGGAGAACGAGCAGGTCAAGACCGAGGTGTTCGCGGCGCTCGACAAGATCGTCGCCGACCCGGACGCCATCTTCGCGTCCAACACCTCCTCGATCCCGATCATGAAACTCGGCATGGCCACGAGCCGTCCCGAGCAGGTCATCGGCGTGCACTTCTTCAACCCGGTGCCGGTGTTGAAGCTGGTGGAACTGGTGCCGTCGCTGCTGACCGGCGACAAGACCAGGACCAGGGCCGAGGCGTTCGTGACGGGGGTCCTGAACAAGGAGGTCATCCGCTCGCAGGACCGGGCGGGGTTCGTGGTCAACGCGCTGCTGATCCCCTACCTGCTGTCCGCGATCCGGATGCTGGAGTCGGGCTTCGCCAGCGCCGAGGACATCGACAACGGCATGGTGCTCGGCTGCGCGCACCCGATGGGTCCGCTGCGCCTGACCGACCTGATCGGCCTCGACACCACCAAGGCGATCGCCGAGTCGATGTACGAGGAGTTCAAGGAGCCCTTGTACTCGCCGCCGCCGTTGCTGCTGCGCATGGTGGACGCGGGACTGCTCGGCAAGAAGAGCGGGCGCGGTTTCCACAGCTACGCGTCCTGACCGTTCGTCGAAAGGCCGTCGACCTCGCGGTCGGCGGCCCCCTTCGGGCTGCCGGCCATTACCACACCACGCTCCGGCACGTCACGGGGAGCACGGCGCAACAATTAACACACCTGTCTCGTATGGCGGGAAAGTCAATTCGCGGCGAAACGTTCGACCGTACACCGGGCAGCGCCCCGGGCAAAATACCACGATCTGTCATCGGAGTACGGCGGAACATTAGTGCGAAAGACTGACGGCGGTCTGGTCAATAGGCCGTTCGGAGCATTCTTGATTACGGTCGCCTTCTGCGTCGAGACTGATCGACAGGACCTGTGACCTGCCTTTAGAGTGCCCTACGTCACGCTACGGCCGCCTGGTGGACAAGATTGGTTCGCCTAGCGTAACTTTCGACTCGCCCCCCACGAGGAGAACCCCGCCTTGGACCCTCAAAACGTTTCCATACGCGATTTCACGGGCCGCCAGTTGAGTGCGCTCCTGCATTCTTTGGGCATGACGGAGAACACCGTCAAATCCGTTGGGCTGCTCGCTGACACGCTCGGCCCCGGCGGCCTGCAACCGGTTTCCACCAGGCCGGAGTGGCCTTCCGGCGTGGCCGACGACCACACCCCGGTCGAGTTCTCCACGGCTTTCGCGGCGGGCGAGCCCCCGGTCGTCCGCATGATCGTGGAACCCACTGCCACCAGGCCTTCCCGCTCAGCGAACACGGCCGCAGCGCTCGCCGCGCTCGACCGGATGCGGCACCGCGAGAACCTGGACACCGGCCGTTTCGACGCGGTGCGGAGCCTGTTCCTGCCGGACGACCCGGAAAGTGACTTCACATTCTGGTACTCGCTGGTGTTCCGTCCCGACGAGGCGCCGGCGGTGAAGGTCTACTTCAACCCGGAGGTGCGCGGCAAGGCCGCCGCCGAGGACTTGGTGCGACAGGGCCTGGAGCGGACCGGTTTCGCCGCCGGTTTCCCCGTCCTGCGCGACCACGCGATGACGAGGCCCGGTCTCGACCGGTATTCGTTCTTCGCGCTCGACCTGGTCGAACAAGAGCAGGCCCGGGTCAAGGTCTACATCTCCCACCACGCCGCCGAGGTAAGCGACGTCACTCGGGCCGCGAGCGCCGCGCGGGGCGTCGATGTGGACAGGGTGCCCGACTTTTGCCTGCTCACGGGCGGCAACACGGGAACGTTCGACAAGCGCCCCCTGATTTCCAGCTACACGTTCCTCCAAGGCGACGCCGGCGTGCCCAGCGGCTATTCCCTGTACGTGCCGATCCGGGACTACGTGACCGACGACGAGGAAGCACGTCGCCGGGTCCTCGCGGTGATGGCCAAGTACGACCTCGACCCGACCCAGTTCGACAACGCGCTGCGCGCCATCACGCGACGTCCGCTGGACGAGGGCGTCGGGCTCATCGCCCACGTGTCGCTGCGCATGGGCAGGCCGCGCCCCGGTGTCACCGTCTACCTCTCGTCCGAGGCCTACGACGTGGCCTCGCCGCGTTCGATCAGCCTGGCTGTCTAGGAGTCACCATGCCCACGATGGAGCCGTACCGCATCAAGGTCGTGGAGCCCATCCCGATCACCACGCGCGCGCACCGCGAGCGGGCGCTGGCCGCCGCCGGGTACAACCCGTTCAACCTCGCCGCCACCGACGTGACGATCGACCTGCTCAGCGACTCGGGCACCGGCGCGCTGTCCGCCGAGCAGCAGGCGGCGGGGCTGCGGGGCGACGAGACCTACGCGGGCGCGCGCTCCTACTACCGGTTCCACGACGTGGTGCGCGACCTGACCGGCTACCCGCACGCCTACCCCGTCCACCAGGGGCGCGCGGCCGAGCGGATCCTGTTCACGGCGCTGCTCAAGCCCGGTCAGGTCAGCGTCAGCAACACGCACTTCGACACCACGCGCGCGAACATCGAGATCCTCGGCGGCCAGGCCGTGGACCTGCCGTGCGAGGCGGCCAAGGACCTCGACAGCGACGCGCCGTTCAAGGGCGACATCGACCTGGACGCGCTGGAGGCGATCCTGTCCGGCCCGCGGGACGTCGCCCTGGTGCTGATCACCATCACGAACAACGGCGGCGGCGGCCAACCCGTGTCGATGGCCAACATCAAGGCGGCGGGTGAGATCGCCCGGCGCCACGGCGTGCCGTTCTTCCTCGACGCGGCGCGGTTCGCCGAGAACGCGTGGCTGGTCACGCAGCGGGAGCCCGGCTACGAGAACCACACCCCGCGCCAGGTCGCGGAGGAGGCCTTCCGGCTGGCGGACGGGTGCGTGGCGAGCCTGAAGAAGGACGCGATCGTCCACATGGGAGGGTTGCTCGCGGTTCGCGACCCCGAACTGGCCGCCAGGTGCGAGCTGCTGCTGATCGCGACCGAGGGCTTCCGCACCTACGGCGGCCTCTCCGGGCGCGACCTGGAGATGCTGGCGCAGGGCCTGCTGGAGGTCACCGAACCGGAGTACCTGCGGGCGCGCGCCGACGCGACCGCGTACGTGGCGGACCTCGCCGCGGCGGCCGGCGTGGCGAGCGTGCGGCCGACCGGGGTGCACGCGGTGTACCTCAACGCCGGCCGGCTGCTGAACCACCTGCCGCCGAGCCGGTTCCCGGGGTTCGCGCTGGCCACCGAGCTGTACCTGGCGGGCGGCATCCGGTGCGCCGAGCTGGGTTCGCTGTACCTGGGCGAGCTGGACGACGCGGGCGAGCTGGTGACGCCCGCGCCGTACGAGCTGGTCCGCCTCGCCATCCCCCGCCGCGTCTACACCCAGAGCCACCTGGAGTACGTCGGCGAGACGTTGGCGGAGATCGCGAAGGAGCCGGAGCGCGTGCCGGGCTACCGGCTGACCCACGCGCCGAAGTTGTTGCGGCACTTCAACTGCCGGCTCGAACCGGTGGTGTAGCCCGGATGGGCTCGTGGTTCCTCCGAGGGCCACGAGCCCGCCGTGACGGGTCGGTGCGCGCGGTCGTCGGGCACCGCGATGCCCGGCAGTGACACCTGTGCCGTCGCGAAGGCCCGCAAGCCACGGGCCGCGCGGCGTGGGTTCGGCGAGTTGTCCACAGGTGAGGCCAGACGGTCCGAAATCGTCGGACCCGGCCAGCAGGATAAAGACAGGGGACCCCTGGCGGGGACCCCTGCGCAGCGGTTCCCGGGCTCCGTTCGAGCCCGGTCGCCGGTCGATCTCTAGGCCATCGCGTCGAGCCGGTCCATCGTGTGCTGGATCAGGCTGATCAGCACCGTCTTGGCCGACTCGCGGTTGCGCGCGTCGCACAGCACGAGCGGGATGCCCGGGTCGACGTCGAGCGCCCGCCGCACCTCTTCCACCTCGTAGTTGTGCGCGCCCTCGAAGCAGTTCACCGCGATGATGAACGGGATGCCGCGCCGTTCGAAGAAGTCGATCGACGGGAAGCTGCTGTCCAGCCTCCGCGTGTCGACCAGGATCACCGCGCCGATCGCGCCGTACGCCAGCTCGTCCCACATGAACCAGAAGCGGTTCTGGCCGGGCGTGCCGAACAGGTACAGCACCACCTCGGGGTTGATCGTGATGCGGCCGAAGTCCAAGGCGACCGTGGTGGTCTCCTTGCTCTCCAGGCCCAGCACGTCGTCGACGCCGACACCGGCCTCGGTGAGCAGCTCCTCGGTGTGCAGCGGCGGTATCTCGCTGACCGAGTTGACCATCGTCGTCTTCCCGGTGCCGAAACCACCGGCGATGACGATCTTCACTGGGGTGGGGACGAGAAGTTCCCCACCCGGCCGCTCAGATTCCACGGACACCATCCAGCACCGCCTGAAGCAGGTTCCGGTCCGGCACTTGCGGGACACGGGAAGGGTCTCGGATCACGACGTCACCACGCTGGATGAGGTCGCTCAACAGCACCTTGACGACCACGAGCGGCACGTCGAGGTAGGCGGCGACCTCCGCCACGGACAACGGACGCCGGCACAGCTCCATGATCTCCATGTGCTCGACCGACAGGGCGTCCGGGTCCGACGGCGAAGGCATCGCGCGCACCTGGGTCACCAGGTGCAGCTCGGGGCGCAGCGGACGGGTCCGGCCGCGCACCATCGCGTAGGGGCGGACCAGCGGGCCCGCGGCCTCGTCGTACCACCAGTCCTCGCGGCCGGCCATCAGGACGACCTTCGAGCGGCGGGCAGGCTCGCCGCGGCCGTGCCGCGCGGCGCCGACGACAGGTACGTGCCGACGCGCTTGACGAGCATGTTCATCTCGTAGGCGATCATGCCCATGTCGGAGTCCTCTTCGCCCAGGACGGCCAGGCAGGCGCCGTGGCCGGCCGCGGTGACGAAGAGGTAGGCGTGCTCCATCTCGACGATGGTCTGCCGCACGGCGCCGCCGCCGAAGTGCCGTCCGGTGCCGCGGGCGAGGCTCTGGAACGCCGACGCCATGGCCGACAGGTGGTCCGAGTCGTCCTTGGACAGCCCGGGCGAGCGGCCCAGCAGCAGACCGTCCGCCGAGAGCACCACCGCGTGCCGAGCTCCGACCACCCGGCCGACCAGGTCCTCCAACAACCAGTTCAGTTCGTTGTGCTGGCTGGTCATGTCGTTCATCGGGGTTGCCTTTCCGGTTTCCAGTCGTCCGGCCACTGCTGCTGTCAGGATTCGAGTTCGGTGCCAGGTGTCCGACGGGCATCACGTGTGCCGCGTTGGAACGCCGACAGGCCCTTGCGGACCCTCTCGGCTGACTTCTCCGGGTCGATCTCGGCGAGCGGTTCGGGCGAGGGGTGGAAATCGTTGCGCACCAATTGCGGCGCCAGGTTCTGCTGACGGCGCCGGCGGGGGAGTTCGGGTCGGTCGCCGGCGGTGCCGGCCGACTCCGGTTCGTCCGCGGGCCACTCCGACGTGGCACGCTTCCGCTGCGGCAGTTCCAGCTCGCCGCTGCGCTGCGACAGGTCTAGCCCGCCGCTCAGTCGTTCGACCTCTGGAAGGGGATCCTCGTTGACCGCGGCCTCGGCCTGGGCCCAGAACCCTTCCAGGTCTCGGGAACTGTCGGGAAACCTGGCGTCTCGCACTGAGTCATCGCCCTGCTCCGGGATGTCGTGGAAGGTGCGGCGCGGCAGCTGACGGGTCTCGGCCGGCTCCGTCGCCGTGGTGGGGCCCGCGACGATCGCGGACGGGATGAGCACAAGTGCCAACGTGCCGCCGTACGGCGACTCGCGCAACTCGACGTGGATACCCCGGCGGGCAGCCAACCGGGCGACCACGAACAGCCCGAGCCGGGACTCGCCGCGCAGGCGCATGGCGTCGAACTCCGGCGGGTCGGCCAGCATCGCGTTGTGCTGCTCGCGGTCCTCCGGGTTGATGCCGAGGCCGTGGTCCTCGATCTCGACCACGACGCCCTGCGGCACCTCGCTGGCGTGCACCTGGACCTGGGAGCGGGGCGAGGAGAACGCGGTGGCGTTGTCCACCAGCTCGGCGATCAGGTGGATGGTGTCGGCGACGGCGGCGCCCACCAGCGCGGTGTCCGGCACCGGGTTCACCTTCACCCGGACGTACTGCTCCGTCTCGGCGACGGCGGCGCGCAGCACGTCGAGCAGGCGCACGGGCTTGCGCCACTGCCGTCCGGGCTGCTCCCCGGCGAGGATGATCAGGTTCTCAGCGTTGCGGCGGGCGCGGGTGGCGAGGTGGTCGAGCTGGAACAGCGCGTCCAGCTGCTCCGGGTTCTCCTCCTCGCGCTCCAGCTTGTCGAGGATCTTGAGCTGGCGGTGCACGAGGCCCTGGTTGCGGTGCGCGATGTCGAGGAAGACCCGGTTCACGCCTTCACGGGCCTGGCTCTCCTTGACCGCCGCGGCGACCGCGGTGTACTGCGCGGCGTTGAACGCGTCGGCCACCTGGCCGATCTCGTCGCTGCCGTAGTCCAGCGGCGGCACCTCGACCTCGACGTCGACGTGCTTGCCCTCGCGGAGCCGGTCGACGATGTCGGGCAGCCGTTCGTGCGCCAGCGCCAGCGAGTCCTTCTTCAGCGCGGTGAGGCGGGTGATCAGGGCGCGGTTGACCAGGCGGTTCGACGTGCGGATCGCGATCAGGATGCCGATGATCACGGCGATCAGGGCGACCAGGCTGCCGATCAGCACGGTGCGGAACTTGCTCTCGCCGCGCGACATGGTCACGCCGACGGCGCTGGACGCCTGCTCGCTGACCAGCGCGGTCAGCTCCGTGGAGATGGGGCCGCTGAGGTTCTGCCACTCCTGGAGGGAACCGGCGTTCGTCGGCTTCTGGCCGTTCTGGATGAGCCTGCCCTCGAACTCGATCAGCCGCTTCCAGTCGTCGCCCTCCACCATGAACTGGTAGTGCTCGCGCACCTCGGGCCGGGCGTAGGGCGCGATCGAGTCGTAGGACGAGTGGTAGGCGCCGACGAGGTTCGCGAACTCGATGTGCTCCTCGGGCGTGAACTGACCGGCCGCGAGGGCGCTCGACGCGAGCGACGTGGCGCGGGACATCCAGTCGGCGGCCTTGAAGTACTCGGTGGCGGTGATGGCGCCCTTCACGGACTCGTGGTCGGGCACCACGCGGGCCTGCACGCTGAACAGCGCGTCACCGGCGTCGAGGAGGCTGTTGTAGTACGTGTAGATCTCGGTCTTGGACGCCCGGCCCGCTTCGAGGGACGAGCGGCGCTGCGGCAGCTGGTCCAGCAGCACGTTGAGGGCGTTGATCCGCTCGACGATCTCCGGCGGCGCCGCGGAGGCCAGCTCGGTGAACGCCTCGCGCATCTCGTCGACGGCGCGGTCGGTCTCGCCCTGCTGCACTTCCAGGTCGCTGGTGCCGCGGTCGGGCTGGCTCAGCGCGGTCATGCTCAGCTCGCGCTCCTTCTGGAGCGCGGCGAACGTCTGCACGGCGGGGATCGACGCGTCCTTCACGCCGGCGGCCACCGCACGCAGGTAGAAGCCGTCGAACAGGGTGTAGGACGAGAACAGCGCCCACATGATGAGAAGGACGATGCTGGGGACGACGACGACGCCGGTGAGACGTGAACGGATCGTCTTGTAGTTCGTCTCCGTGGTGCTCTTCTGCTTCACAGCGCTCCGCAGCCTCGTCCGTGGTGCCAGGTCAGGCGCAGCACTAGTAACGCTGCCTCTTCATCACCCGATCGGCGCGGAACGGTAACACCGGAAGATCATTATTACGAAGAGACAGCGATCACTCGCGCGACGCGACGATGAGGTTACCCAGTCGAGTGACACGGCGAACAGGGGGCCGATGTGAACTTCTGCGCACCGGCCCCCCGGACTTTCACACCTCGGGAACGGAAACGACGTTGTACGTCGTCGTGGGCGTGGGCGGGGTGGTGAAGCGGGCGTTCGGCAGGTAGAGGCGATCGCCGAACGACGCGACCGTCGTCGGCACGTCGAACCGCGGGTCGGTGACCTTGGTCACGAGCTTGCCCGCGGTGCCGTCCTTGATCAGCGAGAACACCGCGATCGTGTTCAGCCGGTTCTGCACGACGTAGAGCGTTCGGCCTTCCACCAGCAGCCCGTCACCGTTGGTGAGCACTTCGCCGTGGAGGTCGACGAGCGTCGTCTCCCCCGTTCGCGGGTCGACCCGGTGCAGTTGGCCGGTGTTGCTCTGGACGATCAGCAGCGCTTTGCCGTCCGGCGTCTCCGCGATGCCGTTCGCGTTGTTCACCCCCGGTGTCAGCACCAAGTCACCCGTCAGGGGAATGACGGAGTGCGACTCCGGCAACCCGCCGTGCCGACCGAATCCGACCCGGTAGAGCGCCGCCTTGCGGGAGTCCGTGAAGTACGCGGCGTGATCGGTGATCACGACGTCGTTCACGAACGTGTCAGAGGTCGCGAACCGATAGGACTTGAGGACCTCTCCGGTTTCCGCGTCGACCACTCGCCCGTCGCCGCCAGCGCCGCCGGCCACGAAGAGCCTGCCGCGCCGGTCCACCTTCAACCCGACCGACGCCGTGCCGGGCCCTTGGCTGAACACCTCACCCCGGCCGGTCCGCAGGTCGACGCGGAACAGGTCGCCGTCGGCGCGCGAGCCGAAGTAGGCGGTGGGTGCGGAGCCGATCGCGATGCCCTCCGGCAGGAAGCCGTTCGGCAGGGGGAATCCCGAGGGGAACGGGTGTGCTTGCGCTGCGGTGGCGGGCACGGCGGTGACGAGGGAAACCCCCAGCACCACGGCGGCCAGCGCACCGAGTGTGCGAGACATGTCCACTCCTTCTTCGCTTGTGAGGCGTCCGGAGTGTTCCGCAGCCACCCAGTCGGCGCGAAGGCTCCACGCGGTTCTACAGCAAACCGACAGGTGGGTCGATCAGCCGACCGCGGCCGGAAGTTAGGGGTCGATTGAGATAACGAACGGGTAACGGTCAGGTCGCGGACTGGGAGCGGTACGTATGCCACGGTGTCCACCGCCCACCGGCGGTCGGGGTTCGACGCACCACATCGCGTACCTACGACGAGGTGACACTTCCATGACGCGAAACCAGGGGCGGCACCGCTTCTCCCGGCGCACGAAGCTGACTGCCGGCGTGACCGGGTTGGCGCTCACGATCGGCCTGGCCGTCGCGATCAGCACCACCGGCGATCAGGGCACCGCCCAGGCGGACGGCGCCGACATCTCGCTGTTCGCCGACATCACGAAGCAGCAGCGCAACGTCCGGGAGCCGAGGCCACAGCGCGGGGCGAGCACGGGCACGTTCACCGTCGACTGCGGTCGCAACGAGAACGGCCACTTCAACCCGGACAACTTCATCGCCCAGCCGGGCGTCCGCAACGGCGCGGAGCACCTGCACGACTACGTCGGCAACGTCTCGACCGACGCCGACTCCACGAACGAGAGCCTGCTCGAAGCCGACACCACCTGCAAGAACGGCGACAAGTCGGCTTACTTCTGGCCGGTGGTCCGGATCGACCGCGAGGACGAGGACGAGGAGCCGGGCCAACCGGCCGCCGCCGAGGTCGAGTGCCCGGACGTGCGGCGGAAGCTGCGGGACGTGCCACGCCAGGCCAAGGCCGAGGTGGACCGCAACCTCCAGGCGATGAACGACCAGATCGCGGAGGCCAACGGGAAGCTCGAGGACGCCGCGGAGGTCGACGACCCCGAGTTCGTCAACAACGCCGTGCTGCGGCCGTTGCGGGACAAGCGGACCACGTCGATCGAGCGGATCACCGAGGCGATCGACCGGGTCGGCCCACGGCCGCGCGGGCTGAAGCGGCTGGCGCCGTGCACGGTGAAGGATGGTGACGCGAACGACGCCAAGGTCGCCGAGGCGGCCCAGGAGGCCGAAGCCGACGCGCCGGAGAAGGGCGACGGCAAGAGCGCCAGTGACGAGAACGAGTTGCCGGGCAACGAGGGCGAGATCCAGCGCCCCGAGGTCGTGAACATCACGTTCCGCGGCAGCCCGGCCGGCAAGGTGGAGCCGATGCCGCAGTTCCTGCGGGTGCTGTACGGCGACGCGAAGGTGTCCACGAACGGCCCGAAGAACGCGCGGAACTCGTGGACCTGCACCGGGTTCGAGGACAAGGTGCTGATGAACAAGTACCCGATCTGCCCCGAGGGCAGCAAGGTCAAGCGCGTCCACGACTTCGCGAGCTGCTGGGACGGCGAGAACACCGACAGCGCCAACCACCGCGACCACATCGTCTACCCGAACGGGAACGGCGAGTGCCCGCGAGGTTTCAAGGCCGTGCCGCAGCTGCGGATCAGCCTGACCTACGACATCCCGCGGGACGTGCAGGTGGCCGGCCAGTACGCGGTCGACGCCTTCCCGCAGGAAGAGCACAACCCGTTCTCCGACCACGACGACTTCGCGAACGTCATGTCGGAGGAGATCATGAACCGCCTGGTGCAGTGCGTGAACTCCGGCCGCCGGTGCAGGGAGTGACGATGATCCAGGCGAACTTCGCATCCGGTGTGGACGAACTCCGCGCCACCGAGGACGTGGTCCGGCTGCTCGGCCGGCCGGCGGTGGGCCGTGACGCCACGCTGGTGCACGCCGACTGCCCGGACCACCGGGTGTGGGTGGGCGTGCGCGGCGACCGCGGGGTGATCCTGTTCGCCGACGTGATCACCGACTCGTGGGCCGGCCTCGGCGAGGGTCCGCGCCGCCGTCCCCGGTGCGCCGGGGTCAGCTTCCCCACCCACTGCGAGGTCCCGGTCGCCGACTTCGCCGTCACGATCGAG
The DNA here is from genome assembly GCF_042678885.1 of Saccharothrix hoggarensis. GTDB lineage: Bacteria > Actinomycetota > Actinomycetes > Mycobacteriales > Pseudonocardiaceae > Actinosynnema > Actinosynnema hoggarensis. Next base: position 30,981 of record NZ_JBHTLK010000022.1, on the reverse strand, counting down.
GGGTTCCTCGCCACGGGACAGCGCCCGACGCTCGTGCCGTGGCAGCAGGTGAGGTGAGGAAGACGCCATCCCCGGCCTGCGCGGCGGCGGGTCGGGGATGGCCCCTTGCCGGACCGCCGCGTGGCGGGAGTGCCGGCGCGCGCGTGGCGGGGCGGACGTGCCAGCGGGACGGGGCGGGCGCGGCGGGACGGGATCGCCAGTGCGGTGTCGGCGCTTGCGGGACTCGGCCCGGCCGCCACGTGATCGCGGGCACCTCGGCCCGGCGGCAAACGCGATCGCGGGCAGCTCGGCATGGTGGCCGCGCGGTCAGGCGGTGCTGAGCCAGGCGGCCGTGGTGGAGCGATGCTGAGCCGGGCGTCCCCGCGATCGCGGAACCGAGCCCGGTCGCGTGAGCATCAGGGGATGCGCAGGCCGGCGGAGCGCAGCGACTCCTCTACGCGCAGCCGTTCGACCTCGCGGTCCACGCCTTCCAGCAGCGTGTCGAACCGGTGCTCCACGTCCAGCGCCGCGCACGCCTGCACCAGCAGGGCGTCGTAGGCCTGCCGCGCCCCCGCCCGGCGGGCTTGTGGCGTTCCGGGCGGCACGTGGGCGAGCAGTCGGTGGACCCGCCGCAGGTCCGCCGCCACCTGCTCGATCGGCGGGCCGGACGCGGCGGGTGCGCGGTGGCGCGGGTCCAGTCGACGCAGGTAGCGGGGGACGTTGAGCACGACCCAGCACAGCGCGGACGGCGCGAGGGCGACGCCCGCGTAGAGCGCGATGGTGCCCCATGGCACGGCGGCCATGGTTCGAGTATCACCCCGCCTGCAGGGCCAGGTACAGGTCGACCCGCTGGGTGAAGTCGGACAGGTCGGCGCCGAGCAGGTCCTCGACCCGGCCGACGCGGTAGCGCAGGGTGTTCACGTGGACGTGCAGGCGCGCGGCGGCCGTGGTCCACGAGCCGGAGCAGTCGAGGAACACCCGCAACGTGCCGACCAGGTCGGAACCGTGCTCGGCGTCGTAGTCGAGCACCGGTCCGAGCAGCCGGCGGCGCAGCGAGCGGCGCAGGTCCTCGGGCACGCCGGCCAGCAACAGCTGGTGGAGCGCGATCTCCTCCCCCGCCACCACGCACGTCCGGCCGGTCCGCCGCTCGCCGAGCCGCCGCGCGTGCGACGCCTCCTCCGCCGCGCCGCGCAACCCGGCGTGCCCGACCGGCGACGAGATGCCGACCAGCACCCTGGTGTTCCGCAGCCCCGGTTCCACGGTCCGCAACGCCGACCGGACGCCCTCGGCCCACGGCTCGGACGGCGCCAGCGCGTACACCTCCGTGCCGACGGCGGCCACCAGGAACCGCGGCGTGACGGACGCCAGCACCTCCTCCACCAGGGCGACGGCGTGCTCGACCGGCCCGTCCGACACGGACGCCACCAGCACCCGGAGCGGCACGTCCGGGTCCCAGCCGACAGCCGCCACCCGCTCCGCCACGTCACCGCCGGCGAGCACCTGGCGCAGCAACGGCCCGGCGGCGCGGTTCTCGATCTCCCGCCCCTGCACGACCCGCGCCCGCTCCACACCGACGAGGCTGGCCAGCTCGGCGGCGACCTCGTCGTGCGCCCGGTCACCGGACACCGCGAGGATCCACGCGGTCAGCCGGGAGCCGCCGCGCGTGGACACCGGCAGCAACGTCGTGCCGCGCACGACCTTGGGCAGCCGGTCGGCCAGCAGGAACTCCCGGACCAGGCCGGCGGCGTCCGGCGGTTCCTGCCCGGCGACGACGTGCCCGGTGCACGACAGCACGACGCACGACGCCTCCAGCTCCGCCGCACCGGCCGCCACCAGCTCGGACAGCCCGCCGCCCTCGGCGACCACGGTCAACAGCCGCCGGTGCCTGCCGAGCTGCGCGCCCGCGTCGCCCACCCGTTCCGCGGCCAGCTCCAGGACCACGCGCTCGGTGATGGTCGCGAACGACAGGTCGACCGGCACCTCCAGCAGCGGCACGCCGTGCCGTTCGCACGCCTCGACCAGCGCGGACGGCAATTCGCCGGCTTCGGGCGGGCTGGCCGCCAGAGCGGCGACCCCCGAGGCCGCCAACGACGCGACAAACGTGTCGCAATCGGCCGCCGTCCGGTGCCACAACAGCCCGGAGAGCACCAGCTCGCCACCGGACAGGTAACGGGCCGGATCGGGCAGTTCGGTGCCGTAGAGCCTGGTCACGGGCCGGTCCAGCGCGTCCGCCCCGCCGACGAGCCGCAAGCGGAGTTCCGGCATCCCGAGAAGGCTCCGAACCAGCAACACGGCCGCCTCCTCCGGGACACACGGGCGGTTAAGGATCGTCCGATGGTGTTTGTAGGAAAGCACAAATCGCACCACCGGAGGAGCCTGGGATTCATGCACCGCCGCCGTAGCCGATCACCCGCCCCGGTCTGTGTACTGGCTCACACACCACGCACCGTCCTGTCCACCGCGCACTCCGGCCGACCGAGGTAGCTGATGGATTTCCTCCGCCCCGACAGCCTCGCCGAGGCGCTGGCCCTCAAGGCGCAGCGCCCGGACGCCGTGCCCATCGCCGGCGGCACGGACGTGATGGTGGAGCTGAACTTCGACCACCGCCGCCCGCCCGCGCTGCTCGACCTCACCCGCATCGCCGAGCTCCGCGGCTGGGACCAGGCGGACGGCGCCGTGCGCATCGGCTCCGGCGTCCCGTACACCCGGATCATCGACGAGCTGGGCGCCCGGCTGCCCGGACTCGCGATGGCGTCCCGCACGGTCGGCTCGCCGCAGATCCGCAACCGCGGCACGGTCGGCGGCAACCTCGGGGCCGCGTCGCCCGCGGGCGACACGCACCCGGTGCTGCTCGCCGCGGACGCCGTCGTGGAGGCCGCCTCGACCAGGGGCACCCGGCTCATCCCCGCCACCGGGTTCTACCTGGGTGTGAAGCGCCACGCGCTGGAACCCGACGAGCTGATCACGGCGGTCCACGTGCCCGTGACCGACGCGCCGCAGCAGTTCTCCAAGGTCGGCACCCGCAACGCCATGGTGATCGCGGTGTGCTCGTTCGCCGTGGCCCTGCACCCGACCCGGCAGCGGGTCGGCGCGGCGGTCGGCAGCGCCGCGCCCACGCCGCGCCGGGCATCGGCGGCCGAGGACTTCCTGTCCGCCGAGCTGACCGACACGAACCAGTGGGAGTCGCCGAAACCGCTGCTGGACTCGGTGAAACGGCGGTTCGGGGACCTGGTCGCGGAGGCCGCGAGCCCCATCGACGACGTGCGCGGCTCGGCCGCGTACCGCAAGCACGCCCTCTCCGTGCTGGCCCGCCGCACGCTCGACTGGGCCTGGCACGACTACTCCGAGAAGGTGGCCTGACCATGCGCGTGAACGTGACGGTGAACGGCGAGCCCCGGCAGGCCGACGACGTGTGGGAGGGCGAGAGCCTGCTGTTCCTGCTGCGCGAGCGGCTGGGCCTGCCAGGCTCCAAGAACGCCTGCGAGCAGGGCGAGTGCGGCTCGTGCACGGTGTACCTGGACGACATGCCGGTGTGCTCCTGTCTGGTCGCCGCGGGCCAGGTTCAGGACCGCGAGGTGCGCACGGTGGAGGGCCTGGCCGACGGCGACCGGCTGGACCCCGTGCAGGAGGCGTTCGTGGCGGCGGGCGCGGTGCAGTGCGGGTTCTGCACGCCCGGTCTCGTGGTGGCCGCGCACGACCTGCTGGAACGGGTGCCGAAGCCGAGCGACCCGGAGATCCGGGAAGCCCTGGCCGGGAACCTCTGCCGCTGCACCGGTTACGAGAAGATCCTCGACGCGGTGCGCCTGGCAGCGGAGCGGAAGGGCGCCCGCCCGTGACGCCGACCATCATCGACGGCGTCGCGGTGGCCGCGGTGGACGCCGCGGGCACCGAGTTCGCGTTCGGCCACGTCGTGGTCGAGCACGGCCGGATCACCGCGGTGGGCGCGGGCCAGGCCCCGCGGCCGAACGGCCCCCACACGTGGATCGACGGCACCGGCTGCCTGGTCACGCCCGGTCTGGTCAACACGCACCACCACCTCTACCAGTGGGCCACGCGGGGCATCGCCCAGGACGCCACGCTGTTCGAGTGGTTGACCACGCTCTACCCGGTGTGGCGCGGCCTGGACGCCGAGATCACGCACGCCGCGGCGTCCGCCGGGCTGGCGAAGCTCGCGACCACCGGGTGCACTACCGCCGCCGACCACCACTACGTCTTCCCCCGCGAGGGCGGCGACCAGTTCGAGGCCCTGGTGAGCGCCGGCAAGCGCATCGGCCTTCGCCTGCACGCCATCCGCGGCTCCATGGACCGCGGCCGGTCGCACGGCGGCCTCCCCCCGGACAACCTGGTCGAGGACACCGAGACCGCGCTGATCGCCACCGAGCAGGCCGTCAACGACCACCACGACCCCCGCCCCGACGCGGTGGTCCGGGTGGCCGTCGGTCCGTGCTCGCCGTTCTCGGTCAGCCCGGAGCTGATGACCGGCGCGGCGGAGCTCGCCCGCGCCAAGGGCGTCCGGCTGCACACCCACCTCGCCGAGACGGTCGACGAGGAGGAGCAGTGCCAGGCCGAGTTCGGCTGCACGCCCACCGAGTACGCCGAACGCCTCGGCTGGCTCGGTGACGACGTGTGGCTCGCGCACACCGTGCACCTGTCGCCGGACGCGGTGAAGCGGCTGGGCGCCACCGGCACCGGCAGCGCGCACTGCCCCACGTCCAACGGCCGGTTGGGCACCGGCATCGCCCCGGTCCGCGACCTGCTGGACGCGGGCGCCCCGGTCGGCCTCGGGGTGGACGGCGCCGCGTCCAACGAGTCCTGCGGGATGGTCGAGGAGTTGCACCAGGCGGTGCTGCAGGCCCGCCAGCGCGGTGGGCCGAAGGCCATGGACGTCCGGCAGGCGCTGTGGCTGGGCACGATGGGCGGCGCGCGCTGCCTCGGGCGGGCCGACGAGATCGGCTCCATCGAGCCGGGCAAGCTCGCCGACCTCGCCGTGTGGCGGCTGGACGGCCTGGACCACGCGGGCATCGACGACCCGGTGGCCGCCCTCGTCCTCGGGCCGCTGCCGAAACTGAAGCTGCTCATGGTGGGCGGCCGGACCGTGGTGGACGACGGCGAGCTGCGCACCGCCTCCGACACCGACCTCGCGCGCGACCTGCGCGCCGCCGCCGAGCGACTGAAGGGGACGCGATGAGCCTCACCCCCGCCGAACTGACCTCCGCCGTGACCGGCGGCATCGGCACCAACGCGCAGCGGCCCGACGGGAACCTGAAGGTGCGCGGCGAGTTCGCCTACGCCTCGGACCTGTGGCACGAGGACATGATCTGGGGCGCGACGCTGCGCAGCCCGCACCCGTACGCGCGGATCGTCTCCGTCGACCTCACCGAGGCGTTGCGGGTTCCGGGCGTCTACGCCGTGCTGACCCACGCGGACGTGCCGGGGCTCAACCGGTACGGACTGGAGCACAAGGACCAGCCGGTGCTCGCCGAGGACGTGGTGCGCTACCAGGGCGAACCGGTCGCCCTGGTCGGTGCGGACCACCCCGAGACCGCGCAACGCGCGATGAAGCGCATCAAGGTCGAGTACGAGGTGCTCACGCCGGTGGTCGACATGGAGACGGCCGTGGACGACACGCCGCTGCACCCCGGCGGCAACCTCGTGCGGCACGTCCCCATCCGGCGCGGCGACCAGGACGCGCGAGCCGAGGTCGTGGTCACCGGCCGGTACGAGGTCGGCATGCAGGACCAGGCGTTCCTGGGCCCCGAGTCGGGGCTGGCCGTGCCCGCCGAGGACGGCGGCGTCGACCTCTACATCGCCACCCAGTGGCTGCACGTCGACCAGGGCCAGGTCGCGGCCGCCCTGGGCCTGCCGCTGGAGAAGGTGCGGCTCACGCTCTCCGGGGTCGGCGGTGCGTTCGGCGGGCGCGAGGACCTGTCCATGCAGGTGCACGCGTGCCTGCTGGCGCTGCACACCGGCAAGCCGACGAAGATGGTCTACAACCGCGAGGAGTCCTTCTACGGCCACGTGCACCGGCACCCGGCGGTGCTGCGCTACGAGCACGGCGCGGACCGCACGGGCAAGCTCGTGTACGTCAAGGCCACGATCCACCTCGACGGCGGCGCGTACGCCTCCAGCACGTCCGCCGTGGTGGCCAACGCGGCGACGCTCGGTGTCGGCCCCTACGACGTGGACAACGTGACCGTGGACTGCTACGGCGTCTACACGAACAACCCGCCGTGCGGCGCGATGCGCGGGTTCGGCGCGGTGCAGGCCGGCTTCGCCTACGAGTCGCAGATGGACAAGCTCGCCGAGGCGCTGGGCATGGACCCGGTGGACGTCCGGATCGTCAACGCGATGAGCGAGGGTTCGGTCATGCCGACCGGGCAGGTGGTCGACTCGGCCGCGCCCGTCGCGCAACTGCTGAAGCTGGTGAAGGACAAGCCCTTGCCGCCGCCCAGCGCCGTCGTGGACCTGCGGGACATGCCCGGCGGCGTCTCCAACACCACCCACGGCGAAGGCGTGGTGCGCGGCGTCGGCTACGCGGTCGGCATCAAGAACATCTGCTTCTCCGAGGGCTACGACGACTACTCCACCGCGCGGGTCCGGTTGCAGGTGATCAACGGCGAGCCGGCCGCGCTGGCGCACACGGCGGCGGCGGAGGTCGGCCAGGGCCTGGTGACGATCATGCAGCAGATCGTGCGCACCGAGCTGGGCGTCGAGCGGGTCACGATCCTGCCCATGGACACCAGCATCGGCAACGGGGGCTCCACCTCCGCGTCCCGGCAGACCTACGTCACCGGCGGTGCGGTGAAGGCCGCCTGCGCGGCCGTGCGCGAGAAGCTGACCAAGCTCGCCGGCGGCCGCGATCCGTCCACTGTGGACTTGGCCGCGCTGCTGGGCGACGAGGTGGTCGACGAGACCGTGGAGTGGCGGCACCGGGCCACCGAGCCCATCGACCCGGAGACCGGGCAGGGCAACGCGCACGTGCAGTACGGGTTCGCGGCGCACCGCGCCGTGGTGGACGTGGACGTGGAGCTGGGCATGGTGAAGGTGGTCGAGCTGGACTGCGCGCAGGACGTGGGCAAGGCGCTGAACCCGCAGGCCGTGCTGGGGCAGATCCAGGGCGGCTCGGCGCAGGGCCTCGGCCTGGCGGTGATGGAGGAGATCCAGGTCGTGGGCGGCAAGGTGCGCAACCCGTCGTTCACCGACTACCTCATCCCGACCGTGCTGGACATGCCGCCGATGAGCATCGACGTGCTGGAGCTCGCCGACCCGAACGCGCCGTACGGCGTGCGCGGCGTCGGTGAACCGCCCACCATCTCGTCCACCCCGGCCATCGTCGCGGCCATCCGCGCCGCCACCGGCCTCGCCCTGAACCGCGTGCCCGTGCGACCGGAGCACATCACCGGCACCTGAGCCCCGCGCACCGACCCGCCCCGCACGCCGCGGCCGCCGCGGCGCGCACGCGCACGCCCCGAGGAGCACCCCATGACCACGTCCGTCTCCCCCGACCACGCCTGGCTGCGCGAGTCGATCGACCTGGCCACCCGCAACGTCGCCGCGGGCGGCGGCCCGTTCGGCGCGGTGATCGTGCGGGCCGGCGCGGTGATCGCCACCGGCACCAACCAGGTCACGCCCACGCTCGACCCGACCGCGCACGCCGAGGTCGTCGCCATCCGGGCGGCGTGCCAGGCCGTCGGCGACTTCCGGCTCACCGGCTGCGTGCTCGTGTCGTCGTGCGAGCCGTGCCCGCTGTGCCTGTCCGCCGCGCTCTGGGCGCGGGTGGACCGGGTCGTCTACGCCGCCGACCGGCATGACGCCGCCGCGGCCGGGTTCGACGACCGCGAGTTCCACGACCTGTTCGGCCGGCCCCGCGACACGTGGAGCCTGCCGGTGCGCCAGGTCTCCACGGGCGAGGACCACGCGCCGTTCACGGCGTGGCTGTCGCGCGCCGACCGCGTCGACTACTAGCCGGAGGAACCCGAGCAGGCGACCGACACCGGAGCGGCCACGAGCCGACCGGAGCGTCGGGACGAGCGAGAGGACCCATTTCACCGCGTCCGGTGAGGCCGTGCCGGACGGGACCACGGGCACGGGAAGGACGCCATGACGCGGCTCAGGGACGACCTCCCCGCGCGGACCGCACGACCCGACCGGTTCTTCCACGTCGGCGACCGCGGCAGCACCACGGGCCGGGAAGCGCGCGGCGGCACCCCCACCGCGTCGTCGCCCGACTCGGTGTTCCCCGACTCGGTGGCGGGCGTGCCCGCACCGGCCGCCGCACCCAGGCTCGTGTTCGGCGGGCTGATCACCGTGATCGCGGTTCTCGTCGTCCTCCGCTTCGGGGTCGACCGGATCACCGCGGTCCTGCGCTTGGGAGGATCTCGTGCGTGAGTTGGCCGCTTCGGTGCTGGAGTGGACCGGGCCGTTCGCCGTCGCTTCCGTCGTGTCGGTGCGCGGCAGCGCGCCCCGACCGGTGGGCGCGGCGCTGGCCGTGCACCCGGACGGGCGCGTGGTGGGCAGCGTGTCGGGCGGGTGCGTCGAGGGCGCCGTGTACGAGTTGGCGCTCGAAGTGCTCGCCACGGGCACGCCGAGGCTGGCGCGCTTCGGGTACTCGGCCGAGGACGCGTTCGCGGTCGGTCTCACGTGTGGTGGCGAGCTGGAGGTCTTCGTCCAGCTCGCCACCCCGGAGATCCGGGCGGCGATGCGGGCGGCGGTGGAGGGGCGTCCGGTGGTGTTGACGAGGTCGTTGGTCATGGGGACAGGTTCGGTGGAATTCCCGGAGTCCGCACCCACTTCCTCGTCGGTTGTGGACAACTCGCTCGTCGAGTCCTGGGGAACGGCGCCGCGCCTGCTCGTGTTCGGGGCGATCGACTACGCCTCGGCGGTGGCGCGACAAGGGAAGTTCCTGGGATATCACGTGACCGTGTGCGACGCACGTCCGGTCTTCGCCACTGTGGACAGGTTCCCGCACGCCGACGACGTGGTGGTCGACTGGCCGCACCGGTACCTGGCCGCGACGCCGACCGACACGTCCACCGCGGTGTGCGTGCTGACGCACGATCCCAAGTTCGACGTGCCGCTGCTGAAGACCGCGCTGCGGCTGCCGTTGGCGTTCGTGGGCGCGCTCGGCTCCCGCCGCACGCACCTCGACCGGGTGGCCCGGCTGCGCGCGGAAGGCGTCACCGACGCGGAACTGGCCCGCCTGCGCTCCCCCATCGGTCTCGACCTCGGCGCGGCCACGCCCGAGGAGACGGCGGTGTCCATCGCCGCCGAGCTCGTCGCGGTGCGGCGCGGTGGCGGCGGTCTGCCCCTGTCCTGGACCGAAGTCCCGATCCACAAGGACGCCGCTGCGGTGTGTGGCGCGTAGCGCGCTCCGCCACCGGTGCGTGGTGGCGAGGAGCACCGCGGTACCGCATGCCGTCCGCCATGCCCTGATATGGTCCGCCGCATGCGATTCGGGGGGCTCGTCCTGGTGCTGTTCGTGCTGGTCGGCTGCACCGCGGAGGCGCCGGCCGCGCCGCAGCCCTCCGCCGCGACGACGACCGCGGCCCCGGCTCCCGATCCGGCCGCACTCCAGGCGCGGGTCACCGAGGCGCGCATCCCGGACGACGCGATCGCGCGGCTCGGCTTCCAGCCGCAGGGCAGCGAGGAGGGCGCCGGCTTCGTCGTGCTCTGCCCGGACGAGCTGGCGACCGACGGCGACAGGGCGACCGTCCAGGAGACCCACTCCTGGACGAGTCCCGGCACCGCCCTCCAGCAGACGATCATCCCGTACGTCCGGGACGGCGCGGCCAAGGAGACCGTGGACCTCGCGCGGGCGTCGCTGGAGTGCGCGCCGATCGAGGTCGACGGCGGCACCTACACGCCGGTGGACGAGCTGAACGTGGTCGACATGCGTGCCGACGCCCAGTTCGCCATGTGCTTCCACAAGTCCGACGACGACACGCACGTGTGCCACCTGCTGCTGAGCAAGGCGGACATGCTGGTCGTCCTCACGCACGTCGGGAAGACCGAGGGCCTGGCCGCGATGGCGTTCGCGATCGCGGGACGTGCCGCGGCGGAACGGCTAAGCGCCTAGCAGCCCGCGTTCGTAGGCGACCGCGACGGCCGCGGCGCGGTCCTTCACGCCCAGCTTCGCGTAGACGTGCACCAGGTGCGTCTTCACGGTCGCCTCGCTGATGAACAGCTTCGCCGCCGCGTCGCGGTTCGTGCAGCCGCGGGCGATGAGGCCCAGCACCTCCACCTCGCGGTCGCTCAACGGCTCGGCCGCCGGCTGCCGCACCTGGCCCAGCAGCCGCGTCGCCACCGACGGCGACAGCACCGCCTCGCCCTTGGCCGCCGAGCGCACCGCGCGGAACAGCGCGTCCCGCGGCGTGTCCTTCACCAGGTAGCCGGTCGCGCCGGCCTTGATCGCGGGCAGCACGTCGCTGTCCGTGTCGTACGTGGTCAGCACCAAGACGCGGGTCGGGAAGCCGCGCAGCCGCTCGATGGCCGTGACGCCGTCCACGCCCGGCATCCGCAGGTCCATCAGCACGACGTCCGGCCGCACGGCCCGCACCACGGCCACGGCCTCCTCGCCGTCCGCGGCCTCGCCCACCACCTCGACGTCACCCGCGCCGCCGAGCATCCCGCGCAGCCCGTCGCGCACCACCGGGTGGTCGTCCACGATCACCACGCGGATCACCGGATCGCCGCTCACGGGTCCGCTCACCGGGCCGCTCACGGGGCCGCCTCCGCCGGGATCGCGGGCACCGACGCGGACACCGCCGTGCCGCCGCCCGGCTCCGACTCCACGACCAGCTCCCCCGCCAGCCGGGCCACCCGCTGCCGCATGCCGACCAGCCCGAACCCCGCCGTGCGCGTCCCCGGGTCGAACCCCGCGCCGTCGTCCCGCACGTCCAGCGTCACCACGTCCTCCATGTACGACAACGTCAACCCCACGCGCGACGCGCCCGCGTGCTTGGCCACATTGGACAACGCCTCCTGCGCGGCGCGCAGCAACGTCACCTCCACCTCGGGGTGCAGGGCGCGCGCCGCCCCCGTCGTGAAGACCGACGCGGCCACGCCGGTCTGGTCGGTCCACCCCGTGGCGACCTCCTCCAACGCGTCCGGGAGGTTGGCGTTCTCCAGCGCGGGCGGGCTGAGGGCGTGCACGGAACGGCGTGCCTCGGCGAGGTTCTCGCGGGCCAGCCGCAACGCCGTCTCCACGTGCCGGGGCGGGTTCTCGTCCACCTGGAGCTGCGTGATGATGCCGGTGAACCCCTGGGCGAGCGTGTCGTGGATCTCGCGGGCGAGGCGCTGCCGCTCGTCCAGCACGCCCGCTTCACGCGCCTGGATCAGCAGTTGGGCGTGCAAACCCACGTTCTCCTCCATCATCGCCGCCATCTCGGCGACCAGTTCCTTGCGCCGCCGCGACTGCTCGGCGGTGACGTGGCCGAGCATGGTGAACGTGCAGGCGATCACCACGATCACCGCCACGACGGCCAGGTAGACCGCGATCGGGCCGGGTCGGGCCGCCGGGAGCCCGCCGTGCATGGACGTCGCCGCCAGCACCGCGGTGGCCACCACGCCGGCGAACTTCCACCGCCCGGGCAGCACCTCGATGGCGTAGATGTACCCGGCGAAGGAGAAGAACCCGAACCACGGGTCGCGCAGCCCGAGCACCGCGTACGCGACCAGGACGCCGACGAAGAAGACCGCCATCAGGCCGGGCCGCGAGCGCCAGCCGGGGTGCAGGGTGTGCCACCACAGCATCCACAGGCACGTCGCCGCCGCGATGCCGGCGTTCACCACCGTCGCGGGCCACGCCGCCGGCCCGATGGCCACGTACAGGGCGGTCGACAGGAGGAGCACGAAGTAGGGGATGGCGTGGCCGACGGCGTTCAGCCGCCGTTCCCACCGGTCCAGCGCGTCCGTCACGCCCATCCCCCTACTCCCAGCGGAACGACTTCGCCGCGACGGTACCCGCCACGACCGTGACCAGGGCCAGCACGGCGAGCTGCACCGGGTCGGGTGCGACGCCCAGCCACGACTCCTGCAACGCGCCGACGCCCGGCGGCAGGAACTCGCCGACGCGGACCAGGAACTCCGGCATCAGGAACCGGGGCAGGTACGCGCCGCCGAAGAACATGACCAGCATGAACACCACGCCCGCCCAGCCCCCGGCCGACCGCGCCGTCGGCGCCCACGCCGCCACGAGCAGCCCGAGGGCGGACAGCGACAGCATCCCCAGCACGAACGTCACCAGGAACCCGACGGGGTGGTGCGGCAGGTCGATGGCGAACACCAGCCGGCACACCGCCATCAGCAGCACGACCGAGATCACGCCCGCGACGACGTTGACGATCAGCTGGGCGACGAGCAACCGCGCCGGGTGGACCGGGGTGGTGGAGAAGCGGCGCAGCACGCCCTTCTCGCGGTAGGTGGCGACGGTGGCGGGCAGCTTGTTCAGCCCCAGGAACGCCAGCGCGATCACCACCAGCGTGGACACGTAGGAGTCGATGAACCTGAGGTCGCCGAAGTTGGGGTCCGGGGTGCGCAACGCGGGGATCGCGCCGAGCACCAGCAGCAGGGTGCTCGGGAACAGGATGGAGAACACCACCATGCTCGGCTCGCGCAGGAACAGCTTCCACTCGGTGGTGACGATCTTCAGCATGGTGCTACTCCGTGAGCGTGCGGCCGGTGAGGTGGATGAAGGCGTCGTCCAGCCCGGCCTGCTCGACGCGCAGGTCGGCGGCGACGACCTGGTTGCGGGCGAGCACGGACGTGACGGCGTGCAGCAGGTTGCCGGAGCCGGTGACGACGAGCTGCGGCCCGCGCGCCTCGACCCGGGAGACCTCGGGCAGGGCTTCGAGGAGCGCGACGTCCAGCGGCGTGGCCGGCCGGAACCGGACGCGCTGCTCGCCGTCCACCCGGGCCACGAGCCCCGCCGGGGTGTCGACGGCGACGAGCCGGCCCGCGTCGATCACGGCGATCCGGTCGCAGAGCCGCTCGGCCTCTTCCATGAAGTGGGTGACGAGGACGACCGTGACGCCGGAGTCGCGGACCTGCTCGACCAGGCTCCACGTGTCGCGGCGGGCCTGCGGGTCGAGGCCCGTGGTCAGCTCGTCCAGCACCGCCACCCTGGGCTTGCCGACCAGCGCCAGCGCGATGGAGACGCGCTGCTTCTGCCCGCCGGAGAGCTTGCGGTACTCGGTCTTGACCCGGTCGGACAGACCGAGGCGGGCCAGCAGCTCGCGCCAGTCGGCCGGGTCGCGGTGGAACGAGGCGTAGAGGTCCAGCGCCTCGCCGACCCGGATGCGGTCGGGCAGCTCGCTCTGCTGCAGCTGCACGCCCAGGAGCGCGCGCAGCCGCGCCCTGTCCCGCCGCGGGTCGAGGCCGGCGACGCGGATCGTGCCGCCGTCCGGCGTGCGCAGGCCTTCGACGCACTCGACCGTCGTCGTCTTCCCGGCCCCGTTCGGGCCGAGGACCCCGAAGATCTCCCCCTCGTCGACGGTGAACGACACACCGTCCACCGCGACCTTCCGGTCGTACCTCTTGACGAGGTCGACCACCTCGATGATTGGCATGCCACCAGCGTCGTCGGGGCGGCGCCCCGACGGATCCCACGGCGGGCCACACCTCGCATCAACCGATCGGTTGATCTACCCGTAGACCACCCTGAAAACCGCCCCCGGGGACCTCAGGGGCGCAGGCCGTGCAGCACCTGGGCCACGAGCGCGGCGACCACGGACTCGTTGTGGTCGGCGGCGCCGGGGCGGAGGGTGCGTGCGGCGGCCTCGACCGCGCCGTGGATGAGGACGGCGCGCAGGGCGGGCGCGGGGACGCCGGCCTCCGCCAGGACGTCGACGAGCGGCGCGAGCAGCTTCTCGTGCTCGGCGCGGATGCGGGTCCGGGCGGCCTCGGGCAGCGCGTGCGCGGACAGCGCGACCACGGCGCCGTGGCTGCCGTCGGCGACGATCTCCAACTCGGTGCGGAGGTAGGCCTCGACCTTGGCCGGCACGCCGTCGACCGAGCGCACGGCCTCGTCCAGCTTGCGCGCCCACCCCGGCAGCTCGTCGGACACGATCGCCGCGACCAGCTCCTCGCGGGACCGGAAGTACTCGTACAGGCTCGGACGGGACAGGCCGACCCGGCGGGCCAGGGACGCGAGGGTCAGCGCGTCGGCGCCCTCGGCGGCCACGATGTCGCGGCCGGCGGCCAGCAGGTCGCGCAGCCGGTTCGCGCGGTGCTCCGCGAGGGTGTCGGCGCTGATCCTGGGCACGCCCGGATCGTAGCCCTTGCGTTACCGACGCGCCGTTGGAATAGTTCCCTACACAGCGTCGGGAACTCCCGGAGGTGCGGAGATGTTCATCGCGACCAACCGCCTGTTCGTGCCCGCCGACCGCGCCGACGAGTTCGAGGCGCGCTTCCGCGACAACATGCGCGCCTACCTGCCCGGCGTGCCCGGTCTGCGCCGCAGCACGCTGCTGCGCCCCACCCGCCCGGACCAGCCGTACGTGTCGATCAATGAATTCGAGAGCGAGGACGACTTCCGCGCGTGGGTGGCGTCGGACTCGTTCAAAGAAGCGCACAAGCGCAACGCGGGCATCGCGCGCCACGTCACCGGCAACGCCGTGGAAACCTTCCAGCCCTCGGAAGACCTCGTGCTCACGCCGTGATCACGGGAATGTGATCGGGAATTGACGATCAGGGGATCTTGATCGCCTTCATCCGCTCGATCTCGTCGGTCTGCGACGCGACCACGTCGTTGGCCATCTCCTCGACCCGCACGTCGGTGCCGGACGACAGCAGTTCGATCGCCATCTGCAACGCGCCCTCGTGGTGGGCGATCATCAACTGGAGGAAGAGCCGGTCGAAGTCCGCGCCGCGGGCCGCCGCCAGCGCCGCCAACTGCTCGTCGGAGGCCATGCCCGGCATGGACCCGTGGTCGACTTCCGGCAGGTCACCGCTGTGGCCGTGCTCCGGCGCGCGCTCGGCGTACTGCCGCTGCCACTGCTCCATCGCGCCGATCTCGGGGCCCTGGGTGTCGTGGATGCGCGACGCCAGGCCCTTCACGGTCTCGTTCTGCGCGCGTTCCGGCGCGAGCGCCGACATGTCCAACGCCTGCTTGTGGTGCACGATCATGCGGGCCACGTACTTCAGGTCCGCTTCGCTCGGCGCGACCCAGCGATCGGTGCCGAAATCGTCCGGGGACAACGTCTGCGCCTGCTCGCCGGGGCCTTGCGGCGCGATGATCGGCGGCTTGTCCTCCGTCTGGGACGTGCAGCCGGCCAACACCGCCAACACCACCGCGACGAACACGATCCGCATCCAGCTACCCCCTAGAACCTCCGGTCGGCCGTCAACGTACCCGTCCATTCCACGAGTCGGAAGCCCGGAAGATTCCCGACGATCGGGTCTGTCCTTAGCGTTGCGAACGGGCGATACTGCGGTCCCTGCACAGGGTTGGAAGGGGAACCTGAAGTGGAAGTACGCGATTCGAGCCGACGGCGCAGAACGCCGGTCGCGGTTCTGGGAGCGTTCGCGCTCGGCCTGTCCGTCCTCACCTGGGCTCCGCAGGCCACCGCCGCACCGGACGACGCCGACCTGGCCGGGCTGTCCGAGACCCAGCTGTCGAGCCAGGAGCAGTCGGCGACCGGGATTCCCGGCGTCGACGAGATCCGGCACAGCCGCAACGTCAAGCACCTCGCGAACCTGCCGAAGCCGGCGCCGTTCACGGAGTCGTCCACGTGGTCCGACCTGGCGTTCCAGGACGGGTACGCGTTCGACGGCAACTACGACGGCTTCGTGATCTACGACATCCGCCAACCGCACAAGCCCTCCATCGTCAGCACGGTGTGGTGCCCGGGCTCGCAGAACGACATCTCGGTCAAGGGAGACCTGCTCTTCCTGTCGACCGACTCGTCGCGCAGCGACAACTCGTGCGCCAGCACGCCGCTCCCCGCGACCAACAAGAACGCGTGGGAAGGCATCAAGATCTTCGACATCAGCGACAAGCGCAGCCCGCGCTACGTCGCCGCGGTCGAGACCAAGTGCGGCTCGCACACGCACACGTTGGTGCCCGACAAGCAGGGCAAGGACGTCTACCTGTACGTCTCGTCCTACGGCCCGAACGCGGCCTTCCCGGACTGCCAGCCGCCGCACGACCTGATCTCCATCGTCAAGGTGCCGCTGGCCGACCCGGCGTCGGCGTCGCTGCTCTCCGAGAACGTGCTGTTCCCGGACGGCGGCAACCCCGGCCGTGACGGCACGATCGAGACCGGCTACGTCCGCGCGACGTCCGGCTGCCACGACATCACCGTGTACCCGGCGAAGGACATCGCGGCCGGCGCCTGCATGGGTGACGGCGTGCTGTGGGACATCTCCGACCGGGAGAAGCCGCGCGAGCTGAGCCGCGTGCAGGACAACGTGAACTTCGCGTTCTGGCACTCGGCGACGTTCAACAACGAGGGCACCAAGGTCGTCTTCACCGACGAGCTCGGCGGCGGTGGCGCGGCCACCTGCAACGAGAAGATCGGCAAGACCCGCGGCGCCGACGGCATCTACGACATCACCGGCGACGGTGACGCCCGCGAGCTGGAGTTCCGCTCCTACTACAAGATCTCCCGGACCCAGGGTGACACCGAGAACTGCGTGGCGCACAACGGTTCGCTGATCCCGGTGCAGGGACGCGACATCATGGTGCAGGCGTGGTACCAGGGCGGCATCTCGATCTGGGACTTCACCGACTCCCGCAACCCCCAGGAGATCGGCTGGTTCGAGCGCGGCCCGCTGCCCGACGGCAAGGGCGGCGGCTCGTGGTCGGCGTACTACTACAACGGCTACATCTACTCGTCCGACATGGCGAAGGGCTTCGACGTCCTCGACATCCGCGACCCGCGGACCGCGACGGCCAAGGCCATCCGGGTCGGCGAGCTGAACGTGCAGACCCAGGGCGCCTACCGGGACCTGTTCCCGCGCTAGTCCGCCGGTCCGCACGGACCAGCCACACGTTCGGCCGGGAGGGCCCGTCGCACGCCAGCGGCGGGCCCTCCCGCACGCGTGGCGCCGAACACTGCATATTCGCCCTGCACCACCGAAATGTCGTACTCCGATGCTCCTTGGCGGTGAATTCGCGGGAGATCCGCCCGGCTCCGCGTACGATCGAGCCGATTCCTCTTCACGAATTCCTCGCGAGGAGCGTTCCCATGCCGGACATGACGCTCTACCGGGGTGAGCGCGACAATGTCTGGCCGGCTCCCGCCGTGCGCCTCATCTGGGGCGGCCTGACCATCCGCGACCCGTGGCCGGGCGCGCGCCTGTCCAACCAGACGGCCACCGGCGCGTGGTCCGCGCTGTCCCGCGCGATCGGCGCCTGCGGGGGTGACCTGGCCGAGTTCTCCCGCAGGCTGCGCGCCACGGGCGTCTCCTACGGCCTCACGTTCGCCCGCACGCCCACCGAGTCGGACTCCGACCACAACTACGTGGTGACCATCCACCACGCCCGCACGTTCCTCCTGCGCTACGGCGGCATCGGCGGCTGGACGTTGGGCGACGAAGTCCCGTGGGTGACCGATCCGACCCTCGCCGATCGCGATTATGTCGTGGTGAACGGACCGACCGTCGGCCGGTCGACGGTATTGGGTTACGGCCATGTCGCCGGAACTCCGGAAGTCACCCTGTTCACCGATGTGCCGACCGGTTGGGTCACTTCAGTGAACGGTCAGCCGATCGGCGCGCGCGGGGTGCGCGTGCTGACCGACTCGGCCCTGTCCGACGCCGAACGGCTCAGGTTGACGAAGCTCCGCCGACCCTAGCGCCGCGCTGGACCCAGAGGACCAGGGCCACCAGCGCGTGCGGGGATCATGCCGCCACGACCATGACCCTGCCCGCCGCGAAGTCGAGCGCGACCGCGGTGCCGGGCGGGAAGTCGCCCACCCGACCGGACGGCTGGTCCACCCGCACGAGCTGGTCGCCGCCGTCGAGCCGGACGGACAGCCTGGTCACGGGTCCGAGGAAGCTCTGCGTGAGCACGGTGCCGACGAGCGCGCCGTCCGGCCGGCCGGTGTGGGGGACGATGCCGATGTCCTCCGGCCGCACGATCACCTTGACGTCACCGGACAGCCCCGCCGCCGCGTCGGTGGCCAGCCGGTACGCGCCGAGCCGCACGCCTCCCGCCTCGGCGGTGCCGTGCACCGCGTTCGTCACGCCGACGAACTGCGCCACGAACGCCGACGCGGGCTCCCGGTACACGACGGCTGGGGTGTCGAGCTGCTCCAGCCTGCCCTCGGACATGACGCCGACCCGGTCGGACACGGCCAGCGCCTCCTCCTGGTCGTGCGTGACGAACAACGTGGTCATGCCCAGCTCGGTCTGGATGCGCCGGATCTCGTCGCGCAGCGCCACCCGAACCTTGGCGTCCAGCGCGGACAGCGGCTCGTCCAGCAGCAGCACGCGGGGCCGGATCGCCAGCGCGCGGGCCAACGCCACCCGTTGCTGCTGACCGCCCGACAGCTGGTGCGGGTACCTCTTGCCCAGGTGGGCCAGGCCGACCAGCTCCAGCAGGTCGGCGACCCGCGCGGCACGGTCCGGGGCCTTGCGCAGCCGCAGGCCGAACGCCACGTTCTGGCTCGCCGTCAGGTTCGGGAACAGGCTGTAGGCCTGGAACACCATGCCCATGTCGCGCTTGTTCGCGGGCACGCCGGTGAGGTCGCGCCCGGACACCCGGACGGACCCGGCGTCGGCCGTCTCGAAGCCCGCCACGATCCGCAACGCGGTCGTCTTGCCGCAGCCGCTCGGCCCGAGCAGGCTGACCAGCTCGCCCTCGGCCAGTTCCAGGTCCAGCCCGGCGAGCGCGGTCTGCCCGCCGAACGACTTGCGCAGCCCGTCCAGTCGCAGGTACGTCATGTCAGCCTTCCTCGACGGCCGCGTCGCGCCGCCGACCGCCGATGAACGAGAGCAGGAACAGCAGCGCGAACGCGAACAGCAGGCTCAGCAGCGACACCGCGATCGACACGCCCGCGTCGCGCTTGCCGAGCAGGTTCACGCGCACCTGCACCGTGTCGAAGTTCAGCAGCGACGCGATGGTGAACTCGCCCAGCACCAACGCCACCGACAGCAGGGACGCGCCGATCAGCGCGGTGCGGATGTTGGGCACCACGATCCGCAGCAGCACCGTGCCCCAGGACGCGCCGAGCCCGCGGGCCGCCTCCGCCAACGTCCTCAGGTCGATGGCCGACAGGCCCGCGTCGATCGCCCGGTACGCGAACGGCAGCACCAGCACCGCGTAGGCGAACGTCAGCGTCAACGGCGAGTCGCCGAGGAAGTAGTTCACCCACGCGTACAGCGGCGCCATGCCGACGACCAGCACGATGGCCGGGATGGCGGCGGGCAGCAGGCACAGGAACTCCACCAGCCGGCGCAGCCGGGGCAGCCGCAGCCGAATCCACGTCATGGTCGGCACCAGCAGTGCGAGCACGACGAGCGAACTCGTCACGGCGAGCTGCACGGACACCAGGATCGCCTCGACCAGGTCCGGGTCGTCCACGATCCCCGTCCACGACGCGAGGCTGCGCGTGCCGCCCGGCCCGCGGGTCGAGAACTCCGCCATCGCGACCAGCGGCAGCAGGAAGAAGACGCCGAGCACGGTCAGGATCACGGCGCGCGCGACACGGCGTCCGACGGATCCGGGCCCGGTCACCGCTGCCACCTCGCGACCCGCCGCTGCAACAAGGCGTACAGGCCCATCGCGACCCCGACGACCACGACCATGCCGAGGCCGAGCGCCTTGCCCAGGTTCTCCTGACCCAGCAGCACCTCGCCGGTCAGGAAGCCGCGGATCTGCAGCGGCACGATGGGGCTGCCCTGCGACACCAGCGCCGCCGCCGTGGCGTAGGCGGAGAACGCGTTGGCGAACAGCAGCAGCACCGCGCCGAGGAACGCGGGCAGCAGGATCGGGCCGCCGACGTGCCGCCAGTACGTCCACGACGACCCGCCCAGGCCGTCCACCGCCTCCCTCCACTGTGGACGGAGACCGTCCAGCGCGGGCAGGAACACGATGACCATCAGCGGGATCTGGAAGAACGTGTACACCAAGGTCAGGCCGGGCAGCTCGAACAGCCAGGCCCCCGTGGCGAACAGGTCGACGCCGAACCCGTCCCGGAGGAACCGCGTGACGAACCCCTGGAAGCCGACCGTGGCCAGGAACGCGAACGCCAGCGGCACCCCGCCGAACTGCGCCAGCACGCCCGAACCCGCCACCACCACGCGGCGCAGCAGCCCGTCCGGCTTGCCCGTCACCACCGCCCACGACAGCAGGGCGCCGAACACCGCGCCCAGCAGCGCCGTGATCAGCGACAGCTCGACGCTGCGCGCGAACGCCTGGAGGTACACGCCCCCGACCAGGCCAGCGAGGTTGTCCAGCGTGAACGCGCCGTCCCCGTCCTGGAACGCCCCGGCGAGCACCAGCACCGTCGGGTACAGCAGGAAGGTGCCGACGTAGGCCAGGAACGGCACCACGGCGAGCCACGCCGGGAACGACGTCGAGGACGGGCCGCGGTCGGCCCCCTTGCGGCGGCCGGACGGCGCGTCCGGCGCCCCGGTGGTGACGGGTGCGACCACCGGTCAGCCCACCGCCTGCGCCCACGTCGCGGACAGCGCCTGCTTGGCCTTGTCGGACTGCTCCTGGGTCAGGAACACCTGCTCGCCGCCGGTCTTCGGCAGCTTCGCCGCCGCCTCCGCGTCGACCTTGCCGGACTTGGTCATCGCGTCCAGCCGCACCGGCCGCGACAGGCCCTTCAGGTAGATGTTCTGGCCCTTGTCGGAGTACAGGAACTCCTGCCACAGGCGCGCGGCGGCCGGGTGCGGCGCGTCCTTGTTCACGGCCTGGTTGTAGTACGCGCCGACCTGCGCGCCCGACGGGACCACGACCTTCCAGTCCACCTTGCCCGCGAGCTTCGCGGTCTGCGCCGCGTTGGTGTAGTCCCAGTCGATGACGACGGGCGTCTGGCCGGACTCGATGGTCGCGGGCGACGGGTCGACCGGCAGGAAGTTGCCCGCGGCCTTGAGCTGCTTGAAGAACTCCACGCCGGGCGCGATGTCGTCGGCGGAGCCGCCGTTGCCGAGCGAGGCCATCACGACTCCGGAGAACGCGGCCCCGGCCTGCGTCGGGTCGCCGTTGAGCGCGACCTTGCCCTGGTACTCGGGCTTGAGCAGGTCCTTGACCGACGTCGGCGCGGGCACCTTGGCGGCGTCGTAGCCGATGGACATGAAGCCGCCGTAGTCGCCGTAGTAGAGCCCGGACGGCTCTTTCAGCTCGTCGGGGATGTCCGCCCACGTCTGCACCTGGTACGGCGCGAAGACGTCCTTGTTGGCGAGCGCCACGTTCAGGCCGAGGTCGAAGACGTCGGGCGCGCGGTCGCCGCCCTTGAGCTGCTTGGCCGCGTTGATCTCGTCCTGGCTCGACGCGTCGGGCTGCGCGGAGTCGACCTCGATGCCGTACTCCGCCTCGAACGCCTTGATCATCTCGCCGTAGTTGGCCCAGTCGGGCGGCAACGCGATGACGTTGAGCCTGCCCTCCGCCTTGGCCGCCTCGACGAGCTTGTCCATCCCGCCGAAGTCGGCGGCGGACTTCGCGGAGGCGGCGGGGGTTCCGCTCGCGGCGCCGTCCTTGGGCGGTGGCGTGCCGCAGGCCGCGACCAGCGCCAGCGCGGTGACGCCGACGCCGACCGTGCGCAGGACTCGGGTGTGGTTCACGGGGAAACCTTCCTCGGTGACCGGGCAATTCACGGGAGATCGGGAACCGGTGGGCCCAGCGGAGGATTCGGGACGTCGCTCGGGCTTGTCAAGGCAGTCGCCCGGACTGAGACCTGGCCGACGGCGTGGACGAATTCCCGGTGGTGCGGCGGTGTCCGGGCGGTTAACGATCACAGCGACCGGATCGGCCCGGATCGGCCCAGCATGCGGGGCCGAACGACCTACCCGGCAACATCAACGCTCACCGTCCGGATTGAGCCGGTGGGCCGATGGAGCGGGATTCGTTCGGAAACGAATGAATCCCGGACCCGATTTCTGCCGATTCGACAACACGCATTTCCGGGGTCGGGTAACGCGTTCCGAGCCGTCCTCGACATGTGGTTGTCACGTGACGCTGGTGCCCGGAATTCCGCTCCCGAACGGTCCCCACCCAGAAGGGCAGATCCATGCGTCACACCCGAAGATGCGTCGCGGTGGCCGCCGTCGGCGTGCTCCTCCTCCCCCTCGGGACCCCCGGAGCCGCGTCGGCCGCCCCGGTCGCCGGCGAGGACGTGCTCTACACCGTGGACGCGGACTTCGACCAGGGCGTGCTCCAGGACGTCAACCACGACGCGCCGAACAACGACCAGTTGCAGCTCGACCGCCGCAGCGCGTTCTTCCCGTTCGTCAACGTGGCCGCGTCCGCCCGCGGCACGATGGTGCGCATCGACGTGAACACCGGCGTGATCGTCGGCGAGTGGCTGTCCGCGCCGGACGGGCGCGGGCGCAACCCGTCCCGCACCACCGTCGACAAGCTCGGCAACACCTGGCTGTCCAACCGGAACGAGGCGGCGGGCGGCCAGGGCTCGGTCACCCGGGTCGGCGTGATCCTCGGCGGCACCAGGACGAACGCCGACGGCACGGCCAACCCGACGGGCGACTACCTGAAGGGCCCGTTCGCCTACAACACCTGCGACGACCGCGACGCCGACGGCCTGTACGCCACCTCGCGCGGTCTGGGCGACATCCGGCCGTGGACCAACGCGGGCGGCGCGGACGACGGCGGCGGCGTCACCACCGCGGCCGACGAGTGCCTGATCACCTACAGCCGGGTCGCCGGCACGAACACCCGCACGGTCGCCGTGGACGCCAACAACGACCTGTGGACCGGCGGCTCCAACACCCAGCACCAGAAGATCTCCGGTGACGACGGCGCGCCACTGACCGCCCCGTTCAGCCTCGGCTGCGGCGGCTACGGCGGGCTGGTCGACCAGGCGGGCACGCTGTGGTCCGCCCGGTACGGCGCCAACCTGCTGCGCTACGAGCCCGGCTCCGGCGCGGGCACGTGCCTGGACACCACGCACGGCGACTACGGCCTGGGCATGGACCCGCGGACCGGCGAGATCTGGCACACCGGGGTCAACTCCGGCCGCACGGTCAAGCTGGACCCGGCGGGCAACGTCCTCGGCTCCTTCCCGCACGGCCACTCGCGGGCGCAGGGCGTCGCGGTCGACAACGAGGGCAACGTGTGGGTCGCCCACGCGCTCGACGTCGGCACGACGACCGTGGGCCACCTGCGCACCGACGGCACGTACGTCGGCAACGTGCAGCTGCCCGGCGGCGAAGGACCCACCGGGGTCGCCGTCGACTCCAACGGCAAGGTCTGGGTCACCAACATCCACACCAACAACGCCCAGCGCATCGACCCGGACGCCGGTCCGGTGGGCGGCGGCGGGTTCCCGGTCGGCGCGGTCGACCTGACCGTGGACCTCGGCGCGGGCGCCGGTCCGTACAACTACAGCGACATGACGGGGTCGGTGCTCGGCGAGATCACCGCGCCGATCGGCACCTGGTCCGTGGTGCAGGACGGCGGCGTCGCGGGGCAGACCTGGGGCACCGTCACGTGGAACACCGAGGCGCAGGGCAGCGTGCCGCCGGGCACGTCGATCACGGTGGAGGCGCGCACGTCCGACACCGAGGCCGGTCTGGCCGGCGAGACGTTCACGCCGGTGGCCAACGGGGTCGAGTTCGCCCGCGTCGGCCGGTACATCGAGGTGCGGGCGACGTTGACCGCGAGCCCGGCCGGCGACAGCCCGGTGCTGTCGGACCTGCGGATCACGACGTCCGAGCGGACCGGCGTGTTCTCCTGCCAGGCGACCGCGCTGAACCTGGCCGGGATCGTGGTGGCGCGGGCCAACCCGCCGGACGTGCCGTGCGTGGACGACAGCGCGACCGTGGCCAACGTGAACCTGTCGGCCGGCATCCTGACCGTGCGGGCCACCGCGTTGACCGCCCGGACCGACCAGACACCGGACGACCTGCTCGCCACGCCACCGGCTCCCGGTGACGGCGCGTCGTCCGTCGCCAGGGTCGAGCACACCCGCATCTCCAGCCTGCTGGTGACCATCGAGGTCGGTGTGATCGAGTCGAGCGCGTCGGTGACGTGCGACGCGGCGCTGAACCCGCACTTCACGGGCAAGTCGCGGATCGCGAGCCTGCGGATCAACGGGCTGGCGGTGGACGTGGGCAGCGCGCCGCTGACCATCCCGCTGGTGATCGGCACGTTGCAGCTCAACAGCACCACGACGACGTCGACCAGCGTGGTGCAGCGCGCGTTCGCGCTGGACACCCTGCTGACCGACGTGGTGCTGGGTGAGGCGAAGGCGAACGTGGAGGCGTTGCCGGGCGAGCCCGGCGGCAGCCCCTGCCGCGTCTGAGCGACCACCCCGTCGGCAGCCGCACCGCGCGTGGTGCGGCTGCCGACGGGATCGCCCTCGGCGTCCACAGCGGATTCTCAGCTCCCGCTCGGTAGCGTCCCGATCGTGGTCGATCCCGCTCGTCCCCGTCGCTGGCCCGCGTACGCTGTGGCGGTGCTGTTCCTCGGTTACGCGGCGGGCAAGGCGGTGTTCGCGGCGCAGTCCCGGCTCGGCTTCCCCGGCGGACCGCCCGTGACGGACGCCGAGGCCCGCGCCTACTTCCTCGACCCGGCCGTCGCGCAGTGGTTCGCCACCGCGACCGGCGTGGCGGGCGCGTGCGTCGCCCTCGCCACGGTCACCGCGCTGGGACGCCGGGTGCCGCGGACGGTGATGCTGGTGGTGTTGGGCGGGATGGCGGCGGCCGTCGGCGGCGGCGCGGGCATCATGGTGCTGGACGGTTTCTTCGACCTCGGCGTGGGCTGGCAGTGGCACCACGGCGTCCTCGGGCTCGTGGTGGGCGGGCTGGTCGTGGAGATGGTGCGGTCGTACATGGTGGTGACGCGACGTGCCGTCGGCTGACCGCGCGCGGTGGGGCGGGTACGGCGCGGCGGTGTGCGCCGCGGCCTACGGGTCGATGAAGCTCGCGCAGGCCCTGGGCGCCAACGCGTTGGCCGACAAGGACCCCCTGCCACCGCACCTGCGCGAGCGACTGCTCGCCCGCGACCCGTTCTTCGTGGCCGGCCACTGGGTGCTGGCCGGCGCCGCGGTGGTCGGCGTGATCGTCGCGCTGGCCACCGTGCGGCCGTGGGGAGCGGTCGTCCCGAGGCGACTGCTGCTCGTGATCGCGTGGACGCTCGGGACGTTCATGGTCGTCCGGTCGATCGGCGGGGTCGGGTTCGGTTTCGTCGGCGATGCGCTGGTGCTGACGGGTGTCCGCCGGCCACCCGCCGAGCACGCCGACCTGGCCCGCACCCTGGCGTGGTGGGACCTCCTGCTGTGGTCGCCGTTCTTCCTGGTGTGGGGGTTGTGCTGGGCAGCCGCCGGGTGGCGGCTCGGCAGGCTGCCCGGCAGGTGACGCCCGCGGGTCAGAGCCGGGGGTCGACCGGCTCCGACTCCAGCGCCAGCACGGCGAACACGCACTCGTGCACGCGCCACAGCGGCTCGTCGCGGGCGACGCGTTCCAACGCCTCCAGGCCCAGCGCGTACTCACGCAGCGCGAGCGACCGCTTGGCGCCGAGGCCGCGCTTGCGCAGGCGTTCGAGGTTCTCCGGCTCGGTGTAGTCCGGGCCGTAGATGATCCGCAGGTACTCGCGCCCACGCACCTTCACGCCCGGCTGCACGAGACCGCGCTCGCCGCGCACCAGGTTGGCCAGCGGCTTGACGACCATGCCCTCTCCGCCGGCCGCCGTCAGCTCCTCCCACCAGCGCACGCCCCGCGCGACCTGCTCGTCGTCGGTCGTGTCGACGACCAGGTGCCGGGTGCGGGTGAACAGGTCGCCCCGGAGCCTGCCCAGCACGTCGAGGTGCCAGAGGTGGTCGCGGTCGTGGAACGTCCGGCCGCGTGCCGCGAGGAGCTGGAACGGCGCGACGCTGACGCCCGCCAACCCGTCGGTCGGCCGGCAGTACCGCTGGTAGGCGTCCCGGTAGCCGGTGGCGTTGGCCAGCCTGCCCTCCGTCCGGCGCAGCAGGTCGGCGACGTCGATGCCCCGCTCGGCGGTCCGCGCGAGGACGTCGACCGCCGGGCCGAGCGCGCCCGCGGCGGCCGCGCCGACCGACGCGTACTGCTCCTTGATCAGCCCGGCCGCCTTGGCGTTCCACGGCAGCAGTTCGGTGTCGAGCAGCAGCCAGTCGGTATCGAGCTCGTCCCACAGACCGGCCCTCGTCACCTCCTCGCGCACGCGCGCCAGCAGCTCGTCGCCCAGCGGCGGGTCGAAGAACGCTCGCCCGGTCCGCGTGTGCACGACGCCACCGCCGTCCTTGCGCACCAGGACGACCGCCCGGGAGCCCATGTGCTTCTCCTCGCAGATCACCTCGCGCACGCCGGCGTTCCGGTACTCGGCGAAGGCGTCCTCGGGGTGCTCCAGCACGTCCGGACGCTGCGACGTCGCCGTGGGCGCCATCGTCGGCGGCAGGTACAGCAGCTCGTGCGGGTCGATCGCGAAGCGGCTCATGACCTCCAACGCGGACGCGGCCTGCTCCGGGCGCACCCCGATCCGGCCGCGGTGGGCCGTCTCGACGAACCGGCGACCCGTGACGTCGGACAGCGCCAGCACGTCCGGCTCGCGTTCCGCCTCGGGCACGACGAGCGGGCGCACCGGCTCGTACCAGACCTCGTGCGCCGCGACGGACACGACCTCGCGCTCCGGGTAGCGCAACGCGGTCAGCCTGCCGCCGAACACCACACCCGTGTCGAGGCACATGGTGTTGTTGACCCACTCGGCCTCCGGCGTCGGCGTGTGTCCGTAGAGGACGGTCGCCCGTCCCCGGTACTCGGTCGCCCACGGGTAGCGCACCGGCAGGCCGTACTCGTCGGTCTCGCCGGTGGTGTCGCCGTACAGGGCGAAGCTGCGCACCCGCCCGGACGCGCGGCCGTGGTACCGCTCGGGCAGGCCCGCGTGCGCGATCACCAGGTCGCCGCCGTCGAGGACGTAGTGCGCGATCAGACCGTCGCAGAACCGCACGACGCGCTCGCGGAACTCCTCCGGCTCGTTCGCCAGCTGCGCCAGCGACTCCGCCAGACCGTGCTTCAGCTGGACGTTCCGGCCGCGCAGCGCGCGCACGAGCTTCTGCTCGTGGTTGCCGCACACGGCGAGCGCGTGCCCCGCCTCCACCATGCCCATGACGAGGCGCAGCACGCCCGGCGTGTCCGGGCCGCGGTCCACCAGATCGCCGACGAACGCGGCACGCCGCCCCGGCGGCGGCACCGCGTCGACCGGACGTCCCTGGTCGTCGCGCACCAGCGCGTAGCCGAGTTCGACCAGCAGCTCCTCCAGCTCCGCACGGCACCCGTGCACGTCGCCGACCACGTCGAACGGGCCGGTCTCGTGGCGCAGGTCGTTGAGCAGCCTCTCCGGCACGATCACCGCCTCGTCCACTTCGGACTCGGCGCGCAGCACGTGCACCCGCTTGAAGCCCTCCTTGCCGAGGAACTTCAAGGACTTCCGCAGCGCGGCGCGGTGCCGGCGCACGACGTGCGGGCCGAAGTCGCGGTCCGGGCGGAGGGCGTTGCGCGCCAGGCACACCTCCTCGGGCACGTCGAGCACGATGGCGACCGGCAGCACGTTGTGCTCACGGGCCAGCTCGACCAGGTGCGCGCGGTCGGCCCGCTGCACGTTGGTCGCGTCGATCACCGTGGTGCGGCCGGCGTCGAGCCGCTTGCCCGCCACGAAGTGCAGCGCCTCGAACGCGGCCGCCGACGCGGACTGGTCGTTCTCGTCGTCGGCCACGAGACCGCGGAAGAAGTCGCTGGACAACACCTGCGTCGGTGCGAAGTGCCTGCGCGCGAACGTGGACTTGCCCGAGCCGGACGCGCCGACCAGCACCACCAGGCACAGGTCCGGGATCTTGAGTTTCATCAGTTGTCGTCCCCCAGGGTGAACACCGCGAGCTGGGTCGGCGCGCCGCGCTCGGCGTCGACCGGTCCGATGGGCAGGTGGCGCACCGCGTACCCGCGCCGGTCCGCGACGCCGGCCGCCCAGTCCCGGAACTCGGCGCGGGTCCACTCGAACCGGTGGTCCGAGTGCCGGTGCTGGCCCTCCGGCAACGTCTCGAACAGGGCGTTGTACTCGACGTTCGGCGTGGTGACGAGGACCGTGCGCGGGCGCGCGACGGTGAAAACCGAGTGCTCCAGCGCGGGCAGCCGGTCGGGGTCGAGGTGTTCCACGACCTCCATCAGCACGGCCGCGTCGTAGCCCTTCAGCTCCGGGTCGGCGTAGGTCAGCGACGACTGGCGCAACGTGAGGCGGGCCCGCTGCCGGTCGGACATCCTGGCCACGTTCAGCTTGCGCTCGGCGGTGGCCAGCGCCTTCGACGACACGTCCACGCCCTGCACGTGGGTGAACTCCGGCTGCTCCAAGAGCGCGCGCAGCAACGCGCCGCCACCGCAGCCGAGGTCGAGAACCGTGCGGGCGCCCGCCTGCCTGAGCTGGTCGAGGATCGCGTCCCGCCGCTGGACGGCCAGCGACACCCGGGGCTCGGTGAGCGCGTTGTCCAGCTCGTCCGGCTCGACCTCCTCGACGTCGGCCAGGCGCGACAGCGCGGACTGCACCAGCTGACGCCGGCGCATCAGGTACCGGGTGGTGATCAGCTCGCGGTCGGGGTGCGTGCCCAGCCACCCCTCCCCCGCGCGCAGCAGCTTCTCCACCTCGTCCTCCGCCACCCAGTAGTGCTTGTTGCCGTCGAGGACGGGCAGCAGCACGTAGAGGTGCTTCAGGGCGTCGGACAGCGTGAGGGTGCCCGTGAGCGTCACGTCGGCGTACCGCGAGTCCTCGCCGAAACCGTCGCCGAGCGGGATCGGCGTGATGGCCACCGTCCAGCCCAGTGGCGCGAAGAGGCGTTCCACCAGGCGGTGCGGCAGCACGGGCACGCGCACGGTCAGCGGGATCGGCGTGGCGGCGACGTCACGGCGGCTCTCGCTGCGGCCGTTCATAGCGGTGCGGAAGACGGAGCCGAGGGCGACGGTCAGCAGCGAGCCGGCGACGTACGGGCGGTCGTTGACGTACTGGGTCAGCGTGCTGCCGGGACCGCGCACCAGGGCGACCGGGTCGACCTCCAACAACAGCGCGACCGTGCACTCCTCTTCGTCCGCACGTGGGTAGAAGACGTGCGCGGTGCCCGAAGAGGTCGTGAACGACTGCGCCCGCTCCGGGTGCTTGTGGAGCAGGTGGCTGAGGTCGGTGGCCGGGCGGTGCGTCGTGGTCAGGGTGAGCAGCACCAGCGCAGTGTGGCCGACCGGCTTCCGCGACGCCCTCGAATTACGCCGGTTCCCGCGGCCGAGAGCCGCAAGCGGCCGTATGGCGGCTCGGGACCGCGGCAGACGTTCACCGGTCGGTCCCGGACACGACCGGCCCGGGAGGCTCACGTTTTCCTGTTTTTCACAGCGGAACATTCTTCTCCGCATTGACACCACAATGGGTGGACAATCACCTTCCACCATCACCGCGGACCCTCTCGCTCGAAAGGCGGTAGACCCGCGCTGGCGAATGCTCTAATGGCCCGCCATTCACGCCGTCCGACCGACGGAACCCCGAATGCCTACCAGCCGGTACGCGCAGGTTCGGGCCACCGCACCGCCCAAGCCCGCACGTCGCACCGTCCGCCGGAAATGCCGCGGCGCCCCACGCCGGTTCCGCCGGAGAAACTTCAAAGTAATTTGCAGACTTCTGACGTCCCTTGACGAAGCTCTGACACGGGCAATCTTGATGTCCGTCGCCACGGGGCAGAAAATAGTGGACGACGCCCGGGCCACGCCGCCATTTCGGCGCGGCCCGTCGCGTGCGTTCACGGAATTCGTCCTCGACCTCCGCGACAGGTGCCGGGAGAAGGAGTGACAGCACAGCAGCACCCGGGAATGCCGGCGGAGACGAGCCTGGAGGCCGCCGACGTCACCGAGACGTCCCCGCACCGCCGCGTGCCGGCGGCCTGAAGTCCGACCCCCGCGACGCGGGGGAAAGAGAGGGGATCCGATGGTGTTCACGCATGCCCCGACCGAGGTCGACGGCGCCGTGCCGTCGCCGACCGAACGGGCCCGAGACCTGGCCGACCGGCTGGTCCGGCCGACCGCGGCCGACCGCGACCGAGACCGCCGGTGGGACCCGGCCCTGGACGCCGACCTGGCCGCCGCCGGCGTGGCGGGACCGCTCGTGCCGCGAGAGCTGGGCGGCGGCGGCCTGACCGCGACCGAGACCGGCGAGTTGTTGGAGGCGCTGGGCGAGGACTCCCGCGATCCGGGCCTCGCGCTCGCGCTCGTCCTGCACGCGGTGCTCGCCACCGTGCCGCTGCGCGCGTTCGGGACCGCCGGGCAGCGCGAGCGCTACCTGCCCCGGATGGCCGCGGGCGAGTGGGTCGGCGCGGTGTCGTTGCACCAGACGCAGGGCGCGGCGCTCGCGCCCACCGTCACGGCCCGCGCCGGGCTGGGCGGCTGGGTGCTCAACGGCGAGGTGGACCTGGTCGCCGGAGCGCCGGTGGCCCACCACTTCCTGGTCGTGGCGGTGGACGCCGACGGCGGCCGCACGGCGTTCGTGGTGGACCGCGACACCGCCGGGCTGCGGGTCGACGACACCGCGGGCCCGGCGGCGATGGCCACCTGCCCGTGGGGCCGGCTGGTCCTCGACCACTGCCTGGTCGCGGACGACGCGGTGCTCGGCGCCGCCGGCTCCGCCTCCACCGAGGTGGAGCCGCTGCTGGCGACGTTGGACTGGGTCTTCACGAGCGCGCCCTGGGTGGGCGTCATGCGCGCGCTCACCCGGGACGCCGTCGAGGGCGTGCGCGAGCGCCGGCTCTTCGGCCGACCCGTGGCGCACGTGCAGTCCGCCCGGTTCGCGTTGGCGGACCTGGCCACGCGGTGCGAGCTGGCCGCGGGGCTGGTGCGCCGGGC